>JANPGH010000001.1:0-66796 GCA_031423795.1 Elusimicrobiota bacterium
ATAAAATAATTTGCTTTTTTAAATAAAACATCTTTTGGCTTTTTTACGCCCCAAAACTCTATTTTTTACCCTGCCCCCCCCCGGGCCCCCCCGTTTGCGTCCCCCCCCCCCCGACTCCGGAATCCTTAGGGCGCTTAGGCATTAACAGCAACTTCTCCGGCCGAAGCGATATCTTCGGCGCCGGTCACCTTCAACAGGTCCTTGGCGCGAGTAACCCAGGTCGAGTCGTCGCAATGAATGGACACCAGGATCGCACCTTTGCGGACTTGACCTTCGTAGCGCTTGGCCTCGTACTCGGGAATTCCCATCCCGATGAGAGCGCCGACGATCCCGCCGACGGCTCCCCCTATTCCCGCCCCCGCGAGGGCCGCCATGATCGGGCCGGCCGCGATGAAGGGTCCCACGCCGGGGATCGCCAAAGCTCCGATGCCGACAAGCCATCCCAGCGCCCCGCCAATCACTGCGCCGGAACTGCCCCCGGTTGTTGCGCCTTCGGGTGCTTTTGAATCCTTAGTATGGGCGAGACTATTGCTCCCGATGCTTTCCGGGAACAGCACGGATATATCCGTGTTGCTAAATCCCGCCGTTTTCATCGTATTGACTGCGTTGTCCACCTGCATCCTGGTTCGATACAGTCCGAATACGGCTGTTTTTTTGTCCATGTGAGTGTTCCTCCGTTGATTACTATTGGGTTTACGTCCCTTTGACGACCAACAAGTTATTCACATTGTCCGCTCCGGCGGCTTTCTCGGCTTGCGCTCCTATCTTTTCCTTTTCCGCTTGGGTTTTTACCGGGCCTTTAAGGGTGACCTTGCCGCGCTTGGCAATGATTTTCACGTTGTGTGCATACAACGACAGTGACTTGTCTTGCGCCAATGTTCGACGAATTTCTCTCATTAACTGCAGGTCTGAATGGTTGTTTTTGGCTTGATCGGCGGTAGGCTCGGATTGATCACGGTCGCGTCGATTTACGCCCGAGTTGTCCGCAGCAGTCGGCTTTGGCCGGTTGTCATTTACTGGTGCGGCCCATGCCTGTAGGCAGCAAAATGCGGCTAATCCTCCTGAGACGCTAACGGTTGCGGCCAATATGCGTAATGCGTGATTCTTCATGAATCCTCCTTATTTCCACCGTCTTTGACGACTTCTATTTCACAAGCGACTTATCGTCGCTCCGTTGGGTAGCACCCGTAGAAGCGCGCTTCGGTTTGCTTCCCGTAGGCTTATCGACGGCCTGCGGCCCTTTTTCGTATCTGCGGCGATCGCGCCGCCTTTGCTTGGGAGTCCCGGCGTTAGGGGAGGTATTCGCCGGGTTTGGGCGCGGATCTCGGATTTTTAGGTTCGTATTGGGATCCGCGTTCCCTGCAGTGGGATTCATGAAGCGCGGATTCGGATTTGGACTCGTCACGTTGGGATCCAGATTTCCCGTATTGGGCGTAGGATTCGTTAATCCCGGGGCGGGATTGGCGGTCGTGTTTAGGCCCGGCGCGGACGTCGCGGCGGGTACCGTAGGGGCACTGCCTCCCGACTGCGCCAGCGCGACCGGCGGAAATCCGACCGCGCAAATGCCGACCAATAACATGATTGGTTTATGCAGTTGAATATTCATCGCTCTCCCCCCGTCTCGTATTGAATTACTGGCTGAATCATATCCACCCCGGTCAACGTCGCCTATGCGGAATTATCCTAGTACGTCTGCGTAGTATGCCCGGTAAGGATTTTTCCCGTTCCAAAGCTATAATGGTGGCATGGAAGCCGTGGCGGACCTGAAAGCAGAGCAGCAGGCGACGTTGGCTTCACTACGCCGTCCCTACGGCCTGCTCGCGCGGCTGCTCTTCTCTGGGATGGACTTTGTCTATGGCCGGAAACGCTCGGTTTCGAAGTTTACCGTCCTGGAAGTGATCGCGCGCGTGCCATACCAGGCGTGGGAACATGTCGCCTACATTGCGATGACGCACACCTACACTACGCCGGGCTTCGCGCGCCGCGTGTTCGAGTTCATCCGGGAGTCCCGGGCGCAGCAAGACAACGAGCAATGGCATCTGCTGATCCTGGAGGAAATGCTCCAGAAGGACGGCGTCACGGAGAATTTTCTGCTTTACCGGCTGGCCCCGCAGTTCGTCGCTTTCGCCTACTATCACATCAGCTGGCTGCTCTATGTGATCGATCCGCGCCACAGCTATGCCCTCAATGCCGACTTTGAAGACCATGCGGAGCACGAATATATGGAGTTCGTGCGCGATATCCCTGCGCTCGAGTCGATCCCGTTTAAAAGCGATTTTGAAGACGACTACGGGCACTTTGCCAGTCGCGCCGATCTATTCCGTCAAATCGGTCTCGACGAGCGTCACCATAAACTAGAAAGTTTGGCTCGCATCGAGATGCCCCGCTTCTCTTGAGCGTAAGGAAGCGAGGCGGGCGGCTGATTCTTAGCGCGAAATAGTGCGCGCGAAGTGAACGACGATAATAACGAGAGGTAAGCCTTCCACAACCAATGCGCAGGCCAGCAAGCTGCGTGCGCGTTTTTCGTTCGTCATCAGAAACGCCAAGCCGGTGGCGACGGCTGCGGCGTATCCGCGGCGATCAACACTAAGCGTTTAAGGGGCGATAGGGCGCTCATTACTCAGTCGAAGAGATCATCCCAGATCGGTACGGCCGAGACAATGAACAGAAGTGCTGCCAGCGGGATGCAGGCGCGGTAACCCGCGTTTTTGAAACCGAGCGCTCCGACGATGCCGCCGAGAACGAAAAGGCCGATCATCGAGGCGTGAATACGCAGCTTTTCACGGTTAGCGAGCACTTTGTCGGGTGTTTCGGGGTGGTTCCAATAAAAAAACTTACCCAGCTCGATACCCAAGTCGGTCGTATTGCCGGTCATATGCGTGGTACGAATTTCCGCATTCGATACCTTCGTGATGATGGCGTTCTGCAGCCCCATCATGTAGCAGAGCAGGACGACCGTCGTGGGCACCGCCAGTCCGACGAACAGCTTCAGGTTCGCGCCGAGAAATCCGAAGGCCAGCATGAGCACCGCCTCCAGCATGAGGGGAAGCGCGTAAAGACTATAAAGTTCGCGGCGGCGTGCCCAGTTGATCAGCACGGCAGAAGTGGCCGCGCCGACAACGAACGAAATCCAGGCGGCGAGTCCAGGGAGGACGAGATCGAATCGTTTCAATGCCAGATTGTCCGACAGAGACGAGAGAATTCCCGTCATGTGCGAGGTGTACTGGGAGACCGCCAAATAGCCGCCAGCGTTGGCGGCCCCGGCGACGAAAGCCAGCGTCATCCCTAGATGCTTGTTGGCGTCGCGACTGCGTTCACTCCCAGACAGGAAACGAAGATAGCGAATCATCACCGCTGATTCTATTACTTCCATCAGCGGCCTTTCTCCGGCTATACTTTGACGCGATGACAGATACTCGTGGCAAGCAGATTTTCCTGCGTGGCGTCCTGCTTTCTCCCGTGAGGAGATAAGATGAGCGACGCGATTAAAAATCTGGAATCAGCTCAGCAGCGGGCAATGGCCATGCGTCCAAAAGTGGGCGGCTTCCCGTACCTTGCCGAAACACTTTGCCGCGCGGGAGTGACGCGTAATTTCTGGTCGCTTCCTTCCTGCCAAAGCCTGTACCTGACGACAAAGGGACCGGTCGTGATACAAGGAACGCCACTCGTCTCCGGGATCGTGGACGTGATGCCCTTCAAGCGCGACGCGCTCATCGCGGCGTTGCGCACCGACCAGGCAGGAAAAGGCACGTTTGCGGAGTTCCTAATGGCGGCATGGAAAGCCGGCGTCATCAGTTACGACGTAGATTTCGCGGCCCGGACGTGCACCTACCACGGTGTCGATGGAGCAAAGTACGTTGAATCTTATCCTGCAGTCGAGGTCTAGCCTCGGTGAGCCCTTATTTCCGCCATTTCGAACGACAGAGCGCGCTGTGCGCGCAGTAGGCAATCCGGTCCAGGGCGATTTTCGCAAAATCCCTGACCTCGCGGTCGGGATCATCCAGAGCTGTTCGCAGCGCGTCGATTGCGGTTTCAGCATTGGCCGCGTAGCGGATATTAGAGAGCTCTTGGGCGGCTTGAAGACGCTCATCTTTATTTGAAGATTCGAGAAGCTTGATGAGCTGGGGCACGACGACGGAGGGTTCGTCGCCGCCGGGATCGATTCCGGCCGTCTTATTGAGCTCGTCACGACGCAGTTGGCTGGCGGCGGCGGCCTGCCGTGAGAGATTTGCAGCCTCGGTGAGGGTTTCCTCTGGGACTTTCACGATGGTCGGGACCAGCGCACCCCGCGCGGCCTCTTCGAGCGATTCCCGAGGAGCGACGCTGTCGCGCAAAAGCTTGTCAAAGTTGCCCTGCGGCGCGACCACGGCGAACATTTTCTCGAGTTTGGGGCCGTCCTTGCTTGCGCGCTTCTTCGTCGCGATTTGGCGCGCGGTGTTTCCTTCGAGGGCGGCGGCCGGCACTCCTGGGGCGGATACCCACGGCGACTTCGAAGATCGCGAATTCTTAAACATCAATATGAGAAGTACCGCGGCGACGACGACGGGCAGCAAGATGCCGGGGCCTTTCGGTGGGGCGGCTTTCGGCACCCCCGTGGGACGTGGGCAATACGGGCAAATGACCGCATCGACGGACATGTAATAACCACAGCGAGGGCACTACACGGTGTCCACTGTCGCAGTGTAAAGCGCCCCACCGGCCTTGTCAATGGCGTTTTGGTCGCTGATCGCGGATACGGTTCTCTCACCTTGACAAAATAATCTGGTCCAATTATAATTAACCTAATGGTTAAGTATAGTCAACACCAGCTCGATCTCTCCTTTGGGGCGCTCTCCCATCCGATTCGCCGTGGTATTCTCGCGCGCCTGTCCACCGGTGAGGCCACGGTCGCCGAGCTCGCCAAGCCATTCAAAGTTTCCGCCCCCGCGATCAGCAAACACATGCGTATCTTGGAAGAGGCTGGACTTCTCTCCCGGCGCAAGGATGGACGCGAGCATCATTGTCGTTTGGAAGCGAAGAAAATGTTGGAAGTCGAACGCTGGATTGAATATCACCGAAAATTCTGGAGCGATAAATTCGACGCGCTGGAACGGTACTTAAAGGAGAATCCCTGACCATGACCGCCGCCAAGCCAACCCCGAACGCATCTGATCGTGAAATCGTCATCAGCCGTCTGATCGACGCACCCGTGGCGCGCGTGTGGCGGGCATGGGCCGACAACGCGGAGATAGTCCAGTGGTGGGGGCCGCACGGCTTTTCCGATGAAACGTCTTCCCGGGAGTTCAAAGAAGGGGGCATCTGGAAGCACGTAATGATCAGCCCCGACGGCGCGCGCTACCTGAACACGGCGAAGTACGTAGAAATCGTCCCGGAGAAGAAAATCGTCGTCAAGAACGGCGGCGGCAAGGAGTTCGACGAGAAGGGCGTGGGCTTCGTGTCGACAATCACTTTCAAGCCGGTCGGAAACAAGACCGAACTCACGATGCACCTGGAGTGCATCACGGCGGTCATGAAGAAGCGGGCGGTCGAGGAGTTTCACGCGGTCGAGGGCGGCCATCAGACGCTTTCACGTCTGGCCGCGCTCGTTCAGGGGGAGTTCGTGATCTCGCATCTGGTGGATGCGCCGCGAGATCGGGTTTGGAGGGCCTGGACCGAGCCAAGCGAGCTCGGCAAGTGGTTTGGGCCCAAGGACTTCGAGACCATCTATTCTAAACTCGATTTTCGCCCGGGCGGGCGCTATCACTACGGCATTAAGGGCCACGGCATGGAGATATGGGGCTTATGGGCGTTACGCGAGATCGAGAAGCCCTCGAAGATGCAATTCATCCAGTCGTTTTCGAACAAGGAAGGTGGCCCGGGCGTCCACCCAATGGCGCCGAATTGGCCCAAGAAGATCTTATCGACGATCTTCCTTCAGGATTTCAGTTCGAAGACCTTGATTACCATCTACTGGGCACCCTATGAAGCAACGGCGGTGGAACGCCGCACGTTCGACGAAGGTATGGCGAGCATGAACCAAGGGTGGAGTGGTACCTGGGAGCGGTTAGACGAATATCTCCGGAAAGCACCGTAAAGGGGAAATACATGGGTTTACTCACAATAATGAACGAGAAGGTGGGGGAGCATCGTCCGAAGATCGAGATGGTTGCTGTGTTGATGCGCATCGTTAGTTTCTCTTTGGTCAGTTGGCTGGGACCCAAAAGCCCGTTCCTGTTCGTCTGGGCGTTCAATACCGCCGACGCGTTGATGTTGTCTTGGTGTGCGATCATCCGCAAAGACCGGGCATATACCGTGCTTAACGTTTTCTGGATCGCCGTGGGAGTCGTCGGAATGGCACGGGCGGTCGGGTTCGCGAAGTAACCCGTCGGCGGGGTGTGCGGGTTGCCCACGTGATACAATTTCGTCAGTGACTATTTCGAAAGTCCGTTTCAAAAAATCCGATGTAAAACGATTATCCCCGAAAACCCTGCGCGCGGTCCGCTCAGGAATGAAACGCGACGGCGCGGTCGTTTTTGAGAACCTGTTTCCGCTCCCGCTTTTGAATCAGTTGCGCCAGCACGTGACTGCGCGCTTGCGATCCGGCCAGCTGCGCAAGAACGGGATGGTGCGGGATATCGCGGGTCGTTACGCGGCGCTGGTGCCGTTTGAAGGGCCGTTTTTGAAGCCCGCGTTCTACGCTAACCCGATGCTGCGCGAGATATTAGACGGCTTGCTGGGAGCCGACTGCCGCATTGGAAGCCTGGAAGTCGTCGTGGCGGTTCCCGGGGCCAACGACCAGCACCAGCACATCGACGGACCGATACGTTTCGACCAGTCCATACGTGGGTCCACACATAGGTACGCGGGCGATCTTGCGGATTTGCCGCCATACGCGGTGACCCTTTGCGTTCCGCTCTGTGACGTCGACGAAGAAAATGGTCCGACGGCCATATGGCCCGGCTCCCACCGGACCGCGCTGCGGCCCAGGCCTCCCAGTCTCTCCGAAGTCAACCGCGAATTCCCGGTCGAACATATGGTCGGAAACTTCGGCCGCTCCTTTCTTTTTGATTTCCGAGTTTTCCACGGCGGTTGCCCCAACCATTCGCGCGAAGAGCGGCCCATTTTGATGTTCGTGTTCACCCGCAGCTGGTACCGGGACCCGAACCTGGCCGATGTCACGCCGAGCCTCGTCCTCTCTCCTCGCGATTATAAGCGCGTTCCCCAGAGGCTGCGACACCTCTTCATGCTCGCCCCGGCGGCACGTCGCCCGATGTGGGGGAAGAAACCATGATTTTGATCCAGGAACTCGTCACCTGTTGGTCGAAGACCGCTCGCTCCGCAAAGAAGGCGACAGCCAGGAATGCGACCCCGAAAACCTTTGTCGTCCCCCAGTCGTTGACGCAGATGAGCGCTAAATACGCGGTCTGCTTGCAGGCGGTGCGTTTCTGCGAAGAGAACTCCTTTGAAGCGCGGGAGGCGAAACCAAAAATCGAGGCATTGACTACCGGCGGGCTCCACCAGTCGGATTGCCTGACCTTGCGCTTGGCCGATACGAATAAAATCGAGATATCCTTCGTTTGGACGGTCGATTGCGGGGCGCCGCCGCGAAAGAGACGCGTGCTGGGCGCCATAGATTTAGGACAGTGGGCGTGCTTTACGTTCAACGGCCGCGACGGGATGGCCTCGCTCACCCGGCACGGCGAATGGGCGTATCACCAGACCGTACTCAACGTCGCTTTCGTGGAGAAGGCGCCGTCGGATCTATTCACAGCCTCCCGCCCAGTTTTCGCGAAGAAAGACCTCGCGGATTTGTGGTGAGACGCCGTTAAGGCGCCGAGCCGGCGTAAAGATCGGCGGGACTAGGGAGGAGGACGATGTCTCTCCCCTGCTTCACCGCGACCTCGCGGCTGTTGTCAGCCTCGGCTTGCGCTCTCATTTCGACATACCGAAGGGTCAACAGACTGAACCGTTTGTTTAACGGGCCGTCTAAGACCTTTTTTTGGTCCACAAGCTGGTTGTTTTGGGAGTTGGCGGACGCGTGCTCGGCGTCGGTCCTAGTTTTGAAATTTATCGCAATCGCCGCGCTCGCTACTTTTTGCAAATGCTCGGCGTTCAAGGCCAATTGACGCAGGGCGCCGATATATTCTTTGGCTTCCGCCATATCCAGGACGGCCTTGCCCAGCTTTGTCTTCGCGGCATAATTGCGGTACGGACATCGAGAATCAGTGGCGTCGATCGGGATAAATACATTTTTCGAAAAACAAATACTTAGCAGGTATGTCGGTGCCTTCGCGGCCTTGTCCGAGGCATCGATGGGTCTGCTAGCATAATCCGCGATTTCGTCGATCGTAGGGTCGAATTTTAAATTAGCGGTGGGGTTCGCAGAGCGAGCCTCCTTTTTGTGTGCCGCAGGAGCTCTAGTTGGGTTTTTGGGCGCGGCGTGAAGCGGAAGGGAGATCGCTATCATGATGACCGGGATCAGGGGGGCCATGCGGGAAGTATAAAGTCCGTCTGGAAAAGCGTCAATAGCCATGCGATTAATTTTAACGACTATTTTGGCCCCCCCCAATAAGGGGGCCTTAATCCTCAAAATAAGTAGCACCTGATTGTTGAGTCATTTGGTACGTTTTTATCGTTTGGATCTGGACGGACAATATAAACGGACCAAAAGCGCGCACCTGGCGCAGGGGCTTCCGGTTCTACTTTGATGCCGGTCAACTGACGCTTATCAAGAAAGGACGTTCTCGCGGTGGTATAGATCCAAGCCCCCTTGAGCGGCGGCGGAACGGTTACTGAATCAGGAGAGTTCAGATCACTGAGATTGGTCCGGAATAAAAAAGTCATTTTGATCGGACCTTGCAGCACCCTCTTCTCGAGTATCCCATCACTATTCTTCTCACTATTCTTAGTGAGCATCTCATTTACGTCCAAAGTGATAGTGCAAACTTCTTTCGGTGGCTCCGCAAGCGCGGGTCGACCGAGAATAGACGCAGTGAACACCAGTAGCAGCGCGGGGTATATTTTGTCCATACGCTGATTGTAACTCCACGCCGAAGGGGACGGCGAGGGCCCTAAGTCCTAGGCGACCAGGGCCAAAGGTATCAGTCCAGCCAGTCCCGGTCCTTGAGCTTCTTGGGTAGGTATTTGTTCGTCAGGTACTGGAAATCCTTGTTGGCCAGCGCGTCAAGCTCGTACTTGAGGCCGGAGGAAAGCATGCGCTTGATCTCAACCTGCCACTCCTTCTTCTGGAACCAAGGATAATTCAGCAATTCCTTGGCGCGGCCGATGTCCTTGTCGTTGAGTTTGATGCCGACGTTGCGCGGCAAGTCGTACTGTTCGGGGTCCGCGGAGGACAGGCCGACGAATTTCGCCTCAGGGATGGCCATGCGCTGGCTTTCGAAGGCGAGGTTGATCGAGCCCTGCTTGACGACCGAGTAGATGTAATAGCCCCAAGGGTCGTTGTCGACCAGTACGTAGACGGGCAGCTTCTTTTCCTCATGAAGGCGTCGCGCCAGGCGGCGTACGCCGCGCGGAGGCTGGCCGTTTCCGGTCAGCAGTATGCAGTTGTACTTTTTCCAGAACTTGTCTTCGGCCAGGCGGTTCCACTGCGTCCCTTTCTCGATGAGCAGGATGAAATCGGCGGTGCACTTCTTGATCTGTAGGTATTCCTCTTCCACGATCGAAGGCACCGAGTATCCGCCCTTACCCAGCTTCGAGCAGTCCACTTTGTCGCCGTCGTCCTCGAAGATCACGGGCCCGATCACGGTGCCGGCGTTCTCCGCGCGGACGTGGAACTCCTCGCGCAGCGCGGCCAGGCCGACCTCCAAGTCCTCAATGACCGGGTCAGACTCTGACTGGTCGTCGAAGGTGTTCTCATGGCTGTCGCCCATCGTGTGCTTCGTGCGGTAGTAAATTTCGCGCAGGCTGGTGGTCAGGTCGGCCTTTTGCAGCTCGGCCAGCGCGTCGGCGACCAACATGGTCTGCATGAACTTCTTGGCCATCGACACATTGAAAAATGTCCGGAGCTGCTTGTTCGACCCCATCTCGATGAAGCCCTTCTTCTCGTTGAACTTAACGTTCGAGAGCGAGCGCACGGGAATGGAGATCGAGGGATCTTTCTTCTTTTGCGCGGCGGCGATGACCATATCGGCCAGGCCGATCAGCTTCTTCTCAACAGCTGGGTTTCGTTTGGGCATGGGCTATTTTCGCTTCTTTTTGGCTTTCGCCGGCGCTTTCTTTGCAGCCTTGGCTTTCTTCACCGCTTTTGCGGGAGATTTTGGCGGCATTGCTTTAGCGGCTGGCACCGGAGGAGCGGCTTCGACGGCCGGGGGGGCCTGAAGTGGAAGTACTCCCTCGATGCCCTCGGCGGTCACGATAATGGAGTCTGGCAGGCCGTGCGGGCCAGCTTTCTTGTCGAGTAATTCGTCGGTTTTCTGGCCGCCGGTGAGTTTCTTGGCAATCTCGAGAAGCTGGTCGCGCAGCTTATCCTCGGCGATTTTGCCGCCCTTGAGGCGCTTGCAGGCCCCGACCACTTCCTCAATATAGAGCTCGAAGATGTTCCGGCGCTTGTTCTCGGACAGGGCGCGCTCACGGCGCTTGATGAACACGCCCAGACGTCGGCCGGCCTCGCGCAGGCCCAGGGTGATTTCCTTGCGGATCTCGTCGTAATCGGCGATGGCTTCCTTGGACTCGCTGGTGAACGGGACCCAGACTGAGGCCATATGGATGAAAATCGCCATCGGGCCATGCGGCGGCGCGCCGCGAGACTGCGTAACGCCGTAATTTTTCCAGGTTGTTTCGAGAACGGCCTTGAAGGTTGCGCAGGCCGACTGTTGATACAAGAGGGGGACGCGGTTGGCGTAGCGGATTACGCGCGCCATCTCGTCGTCGCCTTCGTCGTGGCTTTCGCCTTCGGCTAGAGGGGTTTTGGGGGCGGCGGTGGCCGCGGCGGCGAGCGCTTCCGGGCTGCGTCCGTAAGCCAATCCGACTTCGATCACGAACGGATTGCCGCGGTACACGGCCGGCGGACGGGTGACGGCGGTGTAAAACTCGCCCTTGATCTGCTTGTATAGTCCCGCCAGTATCGCCTTCTCGCCGATCGGTGATAGGCAATTCGTTGGCGGGGCCATCAGTTTCGTTTCTTGAATGGTTTTGTAGAGGGCTTCGGCCTCGTTGCCCATCACGTCGCGCGGACGCATGTGGGGTTTAAGTTCCGCGGCCTTGCAAATCTCCTCGGCGGTTTCCGTAGACACGCGCGAGAAGTCGCCGGACAAGAAGCCGGACAGCCAATGGCTTTTGGTGTCCTGCAGCATTTTGAGAAGCATGCCCAGCTCAATGCCGTAGGGGTGAGGCTTAATCTCTTTCGGCGGTTCGGGCAGCTCGTGCAGCGCGCGCGCGAATACCTTGACCTCGCCGTCGGGGGCGTGGTAGGTGAATTGCGCGTGCGGATTGGAGATCGAGGTCAGCTCCATGTATTCGTCGACCGAGGCGCGACCCTTCTGGTATTTACCTTCGAGCTCGATGGTCACCTGGGTGCCGCGATGACGCTCCCACTCGATCTGCTTCTTCTCGAGGATGATCGGCTCGTTCTTTTTGGTGTCGATCTGGACTTCGAAATAATGGGCGGGGGACTTCTCGCCGGTGCGCGAGATGATCTTGACCGGCTTGCCGGTAGTCAGCTGGCCGTACATGCCGGCGGCCGAAATGCCGATGCCCTGCTGTCCGCGGCTCATGCGCAGCCGGTGGAACTTCGAGCCGTACAGGAGTTTGGCGAACACGCGCGGGATCTGGTCGCGCACGATACCGGGCCCATGGTCGATCACAGTCACGCGAAAGCGCGTCGCTTGCGAGACGGCCGGGACCGGAGCGTCGCCGATGCCGGCGGCCTCGAGCTTGACGACGATATCGGGAAGGTGGCCGGCTTCCTCGGAGGCGTCAAGCGCGTTGTCGACGGCTTCCTTGACGGCGGTGAGTAACGCCTTGCGTGGATTGTCAAAACCGAGCAGGTGGCGGTTCTTGGTAAAGAACTCGGAGACGGAGATCTCCCGCTGCTGTTTGCCCATCTCATCTGCGGATTTCCCCACCGCAGGCGTTTTGGCTTTCGGTTCCTTGTCTTTCATGGCGCGAGGGGCCATCTTAGCAAACGACCGGCGATTTCGCACATCGGCCGATGGTCATTGCCCGAATATCCGGATTTTGGTGCGCGGGTCGATTGCCGCCTGCGAGACGTCGGCGTGGGGATCCACGTCGAGGATCTGCGCGGAAATGGATCCGCGCAGGCGCGAAGGACCGGCGACGATGACTTGCTGGAGAGAACGGACATGGATTGTCGAGGTCAGGTCGAGGACGACGATTGGTCCCGCGGAGAAGATCTCGCCGGAGTTGGAGTAGCCAGGCCCGAGAACCACGATGGTGAGCGGATTGTCGTTGATATAACGGCGTCCATCGCCGTCGAGAGGTTTGCCGTTGAGTACGACGAACCGGACGTCCGAGACGCGTGGCAACCGGCGTTGGGAGAGGAGCTCGGCCAATCGCGCGCCGATGAGCGGCCGGTTCCGGGATATTTGGCTGAGCGGGAAACCGCGCGTCATGTTGCCCAAGAAAATAAGCGGAGGGGATTTCACGTCGATCCCGTAAAAAGTCATGCCGGAGGCGCCCGGATTCACGATCGACGGCGCAGCGAAGAATCGAAGGGTGTGGCCTTGGGTCGTGAATACGTCCCCGGAAGAGCTCGCGCGCGACGTCACGACGCGTCCGGTGATATAGACGAAGCCCTGCTTGTCGCGATGTGGCGTGTAGATGAAGGAAGCGGGGCCGGATTTTTCTGACGGCGCGACATCGAGACGTTGCTCTTTGCCGAGCGGCAACTCGCGGCGGGTGTTCGGCACGCGAAAATCTATTTTTTGGCCGGCGAATTGAACGCGAAGCAACGTCGATCCTAGCGCCGCAGGGATCGAAACCATCTGGATCTGCCCGCTGAGCGTCTGGGCGAACGCGCCGAGGCTGGAGACGTTCCAGAATTCGTCGTTATACAATCCGCTCCAATGCTTCGCGAATAATCCGGCCACGGGTTTGGCCGTCGCCGAATGGCGGGGCGGCGTGAGGCTCCCGGCGAGGGACTCCATTCCAGAAAACCAACTGGGCACGTCGCCTGCGTATTGCGGGGCAGGGGCCACGGGAAGAGGCGTGACATCATATTTGTAACGGCCTCTGGTACGAGATGGTCGGACCACTTCAACGATCGTCGAATCCCGAGGGCCGTTATTTGTCGCAGTAAGCGCTGCAGCGATCTCGCCGGCTTTAGATACCTGAGCCGCTTGAACCGCAGCGTGCAAGGATGCGAATGTGTTCGAGACCCGCTCCCCGTAGATTAGGTAAGGCGCGAGACCTTCGAGTTCCGCCCGCAATTGCGCAGAGCTGATCCGGCCTTGTTCAAAATCCTGCCTTAGCTGCAGGTTGCGGTCTTGGACGGCCTCCTCGACTCGATATCGTGCGCTCGCAAAAGCTTCTTGAAAGACGCTCTCGATATCTTTCAAGATGAATCGGCCGCCGGGCGAATTTCTTACGGATTGAGCGAGGTCGATTTTCGTCGCAAAATCATCGGGCAAATGGGCGGCTACGACGCCTAAAGCCGAGAGGAAGCCGGGCGAGATCGCGGAGAGGTCGACGTCCGCAAACTTGGATAAATGGCCGAGCTGGGACTTCTGGGAGACCAATGGTGCGACTGCGGCGAGGGCCGTGAACATTTCCGGACTCATCGCGCGGGTTTCGACCCACGAAGTTCGCCTCTGACCGGGGATGGGAGCCGCATCGGCGCGGCAGGCGAGCGCGAAGAAAAGACCCACGAAGGCCGTCGAGAAAAAACGCATCGAAGGAGTATAGACGCCTTTCAAGCGGAGGCGATAGGGTCGTCAGGCCTGTTTTGCGCAGGCCGGAGGACCTAGGGCGGTTAGCTTAGATCGAGGCCGAAGTCGAGGGCGGGGGCGCTGTGGGTGAGGCGGCCGACGGAAATCCGGTCGGGATCCAATCGAACAATCGCGCGGAGATTATTCAGGGTGATGCCGCCAGAAACTTCGATCTTGACGCGGGGGGCTTGGCGGCGAAGCCGCGGAATCTCGCGGCTCAGGCGGGCTGGGGACATATTGTCAAGAAGGATCACGTCTGGCTTGAGTGAAAGCGCACGTGTGGTTTGGACGGATGTGTCGCATTCAATGATAAGCGGTACTCGGGGAAAGCGGCGGCGCAACTCGTCGACGCCCGCGGCGAGCCGGCCGCCCATGTAGTGGTTGTCTTTGACCATCACCGCGTCGTAAAGGCCCATTCGATGATTCATTCCTCCGCCGCAGCTGACCGCGTATTTCTCCAGGGTTCGCCAACCTGGCAGCGTCTTGCGTGTGTCGAGGATGCGCGCGCGCGTTCCGCGCGCGGCGTCAACGTACTTTCGCGTCAGCGTGGCGACTCCCGAGAGGTGCTGAATGAAATTGAGCGCGGTGCGTTCAGCGGTCAGCAGTCCGCGACCACCCGCGATGGTCATGACCGTTTGACCCGGCCGGACTTTGGCGCCGTCCCGCGTGAGAACGCGTACTCGGGCTGCTGGCGCGCAGGCTTTAAACGCAGCGGCGGCGATGTCGAGCCCGCAAACGACGCCCGCCTCGCGGCTGACGACTCGCGCACGGAAGCGGGCGGATTGCGGGACGAAGAGCCGCGTCGTTAAATCACCGTGCGTACCGAGGTCCTCGCGCAAGGCGGCGCTCAGCAAAGGCTTCCACGCGGCGCAGGGGAGCTTCTTCACTCGTTGATTCTACCGCTTCCGGACTGTGGGCTCAATGCACGTGATAGAATGAAGCGTGTTCGAAACTGAATTAGAGCGTCTGGTGAAACGCGACGGTTTCACATTCGCGCGTGGCAACCAAGTTCGGGAAAGGCTGGAGCGTGACGGACCGTTAATAGATGGGGATGCATTTCGCGCCTCTTGGAGTGACCTCGGCTCCGATGAATATATGGCGGACGGCGGGCGCTACCGGCGGCGGCGGCACGCGGTTTTTGCCGCCGGAGCGGGGGACGCTTTCGCGCGGCGAGCGCCCCGACAACCGCATTACCAAAGCCGGGAATACAATCCTCTTAACGGAGGGCTTGAGCGCTGGTTTTCTCCCATCGCTGAAGCAGTCTCAGAAGGACCGACGATGCTCGCGGTACTCAGTTTCGGTCTGTCATTTTTCGCACGGCTGCGCCCGGGTGCTTCCTGGAAAATCGAAGTCCACCAATTCCGGATCGAGGCCAAGGCTGGGCAACCCGGGCGGCCGACCCCGGAAGGGGCGCACCGCGACGGTGTCGACGGCGTGATCGTGCTGATGGTGCGGCGCGAGAACGTCGCCAGCGGGACGACGATGGTCTGCGATTTATCAGGATGTCCAAAGGGCGAATTCACGCTGACCGACCCATTTGATTGCGCAATCGTCGACGATGCGCGCGTGATGCACGGCGTTACTCCCGTCGTTCCTCTCGATCCGACGCGGCCCGCATACCGGGATGTGTTAGTCGCGACGTATCTTAAGACGTGAGGCGATGACTCACTTCCACTTGATCGTACAGCCGATCGCGTGCGTCTCGGGAACGTGCACGGGCCGTCCGGCGATCAAGTCATCGAGCGCGTCGCGCAAGTAAAGCTTTTCTGGGACTTTGCGCGTCTTGTAGTTTGAATCGTCGTCGATAGCTCCGGTATAGGCCAGGCGCAGGTTGGCGTCAAAGACGAAAATGTGCGGGGTACGCGTTGCGGCGTACGCGCGCGCGGTCTTCTGGTCAGCGTCGTGGAGGTACGGGAAGGGGAACTTCTTTTCCGCGGCGCGCTTCTTCATTTCCACGAAGGAATCCTCGGGGTAGGCGACGGAGTCGTTGGAGTTAATCGCAACCAACGCCACACCCCGCGCATTGTAATCCGAGGCGACCTTGATCAGGCGGTCTTCGTTGAGCACCACGTATGGGCAGTGGTTGCAGGAGAAGACGACGATCGTCGCGTGGTTGCCCTTGACCGCCTGTAGCGAATGGGTTTTGCCGTCGGTTCCGGGAAGAACGAATTCAGGCGCTTGTTCGCCGGCGTTCATGATGGCTCCTTATGAAAAAAGTGTTGATGCAGGGCCCGAACGGCTTTTTCGACGTCGGCATCGTCGACGACAAACGCGACGTTATTTTTCGACGCGCCTTGGGAAATCATCCGAACGTTGACATTGGCGGATCCGACCGCGGCGAACACTTCCCCGGCCACGCCGGGCATGGAGAGGATTCCGTCGCCGACGGCGCAGATCACCGCCAGATCGCGCTCGACGCTCATTTCGAAATCGGTGGAGAGCTCGGCGGTTAGGCGCGCGACTCCCTTCTCGCTGGCGGTGGTGGCGGAGACGGAGACCTCGGAGGTCGCGAGCATGTCCACATCCACTTCGTGTCGGGCGAATGCGTCGAAAATGCGGGCCAGAAAACCCGGTCCTGAGGTCATGCGTGGGCTCGACGCTGAAACGATCAATTGATGGCGCTTAAACGCGATCGATTTCAGTGTGGCTCCCTCAGTGCGTGGAGGATGGGCGACGACGAGCGTGCCGGGATGCTCGGGCTTGAAGGTATTGAGAACCCGCACGGGAATATTTTTGGCCATTGCCGGTACAAGTGTGTGAGGATGTAGGACCTTGCCGCCATAATAGGCTAACTCGCATGCTTCTGCGAAGCTGAGCGAGCCGAGGGGTAAAGCGGTGGGAACGATGCGCGGATCGGCGGTCATGATGCCGTCAGTGTCCGACCAGATCTGGATTTCCTCGGCGCCGAGTGCTGCGCCGAGGATGGCCGCTGAGTAATCGGATCCGTTGCGGCCCAGCGTCGTGATTTCGCCAGCGCGCGTGCGCCCGATGAACCCAGTGACTACTGGTATAGTTTCGTTTATTAAAAAGTGCGCCCGAAGCGCGTCGTCGGCTTCGGGCAGCGGTGTTGCCGCACCGAAGCGGGCGTCGGTGATGAGCCCCGCTTCGAAGGCGTCGACCGCGCGTGCTACGATCCCGTTCTTGGTGAACGCGGCAGCTATCAGGCGCGCCGACAGGCGCTCGCCGAAACTGGCCATGCGGTCGAGCGTGCGCGGCGTTAACTCTTGGATCAAGGAGATCCCCCGCGTCAGCGCCGCCAATTCCTCGAACAAAGGCTCAAGGGGGGCGCAATCGACACCGAGGTCGGCAGCCGCCGCTTGGTGCCGCTTAACGATCGCATCGAGTTTCGAGCGATCGCCGTGCAAAGACTCGCGCGCGAGGCCTAGTAAATCATCGGTGACGCCACGGAAGGCCGAGACCACAAGCAAAGGTCGGCGCGCGGCCCGACCGCGGACGATTTCCGCGACGCGGCGAATCTTTTCGGCGCCCGCGACGCTAGACCCGCCGAATTTCATGACAATCATGGAAAAATTATCCGGAGGCGACGCCGATGCTTAGATCCCGAGCGTCGTGAGTTCGCGGCAAATTTCGACGATTGTGGCGGCGATGTTGGGGTGGGACGTCTCCAACTCTGCGGCGGAAGCTTCAAGGCCCTTGAGCGCTTCCGACATGAGCTTCGGCGAGCGCTCTTTGCGCCTCGCTTCCTTGGCGGCCGTGAGGGCATAACTGGCCGCTTTTTTGGCTTTGTCCGCGTGCGTCGGCTCGAGCAGGCCCAGTTCCTTTTTCAGTTGATCGATTTTCTGCTGTATTCTGTCGGCCATGGATTACTCCGTATAGGGAGAATAGCTTTAATAACTAGGATGTGGCTAGAGACTGATTGTTTCGCTTGTTTTTTGCAGAGCCCGATAGAGGGTTCGAATCTCTGCGGGCTCCAATCGCGGCGCATCCACGTTCTTCCATAAGGGTTTGCCGTCTTTTCCGTAAATAATGGCGGAACGAGGGGACTTGTTCTCATCGCCAAAAATAACGTCCAGGTATTTCAGGACGTTTTCCTGCTCATCGAAATAGTAGCTGAAATCGTGGCTCCAGGTTTCATGGCCGACGTGGATGAGGCATGCGGTGAGCTTCTGCGATTCGGCATCGAAATAAAACTTAAACCCAGGAGGAACGCCCTCGGTCGCATCATTGTAGTCATACGCGACATCGAGGTGGGGAAGATCTTTATTTTTGACTTGAATCCGTTTTTGAATTTTTTCGACTTTGTCGTTTATTTCTGCGACCGTGGCGCCTAACGCGGGAATTCGCGCAGCGAGAAAAAGCAACCCGCACAATAGGATGATAAGAGAGTTAGTTTGTTTCATGGCGGTTTTTTCACCTCGATACTGAACGGCGTTTTCGCGGAGAAGATTTCGCGCGTGAGGCGGACATCGACTTGAGCTCGAACAGCTGGTCGCGCAGCAACACCGCGGCCTCAAAATCGAGCGCGTCGGCTGCCGCCTTCATCCGACCTTCGACCTCGGCGACGATGCCGGGCAAATCCTTGGCCGACATCGGCTTCTCCGCATCGCGCAGCAGCATCAGCCCTTCACGCTTGGCCGTGGAATGGAACTCTTCGAGATCCTCGACCGCCTTGATGATGGTCTTCGGGGTGATTTTGTGGGCGACGTTGTAAGCGACCTGCTTCTGGCGGCGCCGGTCCATTTCATCCAAAGCGCGCTTCATCGAGCCGGTCACGGTGTCGGCATATAAGATCACCTGGCCGCCGACGTTGCGCGCCGCGCGTCCCGAGATCTGGATCAGCGTCGTTTCCGATCGAAGAAATCCCTCGTGGTCGGCACCGAGAATGGCCACCAGTGATACCTCGGGAAGGTCGAGGCCCTCACGCAGTAAGTTAATGCCGACCAACACGTCGAAGACGCCAGCGCGCAAATCCTGCAGGATCTGTATGCGTTCCAAGCTGTCGATGTCGGAATGCAGGTAGCGGGCACGCACGTCCTTGGTCAGAAGCCAGGACGTCAAGTCCTCGGCCGTGCGCTTGGTGAGAGTCGTGACCAGCACACGTTCCTTCTTTTTCGCGCGATCGCGTATTCGAACCAATAAATCGTCGAGTTGTCCTTCGCTTGGCTTGATAATGGTCTCTGGGTCGATGAGACCGGTCGGACGCACGACCATTTCGACGATTTCACCCTGCGTCTTTTTTAGTTCGTAGGGTCCCGGTGTGGCCGACACGAATACTGTCTGTCCGGCCAGCGCCTCAAATTCGGAGAATTTGAGTGGCCGGTTGTCGAGCGCAGAGGGCAAACGCCACCCGAAGTCGACCAAGGTCTGCTTGCGCGCGCGGTCGCCCTGGTACATGCCGCCGATCTGAGGGACCCCGACGTGGCTTTCGTCGACGACGAGCAGGTAATCCTTCGGAAAAAAATCGATCAGGCAATTCGGGCGGTCGCCGGGAGCGCGGCCCGAAAGGGGGCGCGAGTAGTTCTCGATACCGTGGCAGAATCCGATTTCGCGCAGCATTTCCAAATCATAATGGGTCCGCTGTTCGATGCGCTGCGCCTCGAGCAATTTGCCCTGGGATGAGAAATAGGCGATTCGCTCCTTCAGCTCATCCTCGATGACGGTGATCGCGCGTTCGCGCTCGGGTCCGCCCGTCACGAAGTGCTTGGCGGGATACACCCATTCCCGCTGCAGGTCCTTAATTTTCTTTCCCGTCAACGGATCGAATTCGATCAGGGATTTCACGACCCCGTCTTCCAGGGTCGCGCGCAACGCGACCTCCATGTAAGCGGGGAAGACGTCCACCACACCGCCCTTCATGCGGAATTTTCCCCGCACGAATTCCATCTCATTGCGCTCGTAATGGATTGCGACAAGGCGCTCGGCAAACTCATCCCGGGTGACCTTCCAACCGACCTCAAGCGGGATCGCCCTTTTTTCATATTGGTCGGGAGAGCCGATGTTGTAGATACACGATACCGACGCCACCACGATTACGTCTCGCCGCGACATCAGCGAACTCGTTGCCTTGAGTCGCAGGCGGTCAATCCGGTCGTTAATCGAGGAGTCTTTTTCGATAAACGTGTCCGTGGACGGCACATAGGCTTCGGGCTGGTAGTAGTCGTAGTAGGAGATGAAAAATTCCACGGCGTTGTCCGGGAAAAAGGCCTTGAACTCGGCGTAAAGCTGAGCGGCGAGAACCTTGTTGGGGGACATCACAAGTGTTGGCCGATCGAGATTCTTGATCACGTTGGCGATCGCGAATGTCTTTCCGGACCCGGTCACTCCCAACAGGGTTTGTGCCGGCGCGCCTTCCCGAATTCGGGAAATGAGCGATGCGATCGCCTCAGGCTGGTCGCCGGCGGGCTTAAAAGATGAACGCAGGCGAAACAGGCTCATTAGCGCGCGGTCGCGGGAAGGGGACCCCGGATCTTCATCAGCGTGCGGTCGCCGTCCAGCGCGTTGATCTCGATCTTAAATTTGGCGCCTTGATCGACCACAGTCACGGTATTGATGTCGACGTGCGCCGCCAGTCGTCCCTTAAACGACTCGCTTTGCGGGGCGATCGTAAGCAAAGTCGCGAGATCGTTCGCGTAATGGCCGCGAGAGGATTTGTACTTCACTTGAAGGTCATAGAGAGCGAGCATGTCAGACATTGCGTCGTAGCGTCGCCGAACTAGGCTCTCCTGGGTCCGGGCGTGCCGCCACGTGGCGATGGCTGCTACTGCGCTGCCGATCCAGAGGATGCATAGGACGGAAATTAAGATTTTTGACGAAAAAAATCTTTGCTTCCATTGCGGCGGCGACTGCGTCATGGGTTCATTATGGAACTGAAGGCCCGTGCTGTCAAGTTATCGCCATGGAACGCGCTGACACGAAGGTTAAAAGGCTTGCCCGGCCAATATCGAGAGCGACCATCGCGAGCTGGTATGATTATCATTGAGCGCATATGCCAGGTCGATGCGAACTGGGGTGTTGTCGCTGGAGCGCGAGGCCGCCATGCGCAAACCAATGCCCACGCTGCTTTTCAGGTCGTTGACGTTGAGCGGCGCCGAGACGGGCCAAACGTTGCCGGCATCGAAGAAGGCGACAGTGCCGACGTCGATCAGGCGCCAAAGATTGTCCCACACGAAAACGCGATCTTCAAAGTTCACGAGAAAGCGGCGATCGCCGGTGAATGTGTTTAAGCCATAGCCGCGCAAGCCGCTGGCCTCTCCTAAGGAAAGCAGCGAAGTGGAGTCCATACGCCACCCCATATCGCAGGAGGTGTGAAAGGCCAGGGTTTGATAACGCAGCCCGCGGATATAATAGGTTGCTTCGCCGGAAACGATCCGATTGGAGTTGGCCCCGTTCACATACTTTGAACGGTATCCGCCGTTGAATAACAGCAATTGATCCGGCCATGTCAGTCCTTTGCGCACGAGCAGCTTGGGGAGCCATTGCGATTCGGTCGTGTCAAAATTCCGTATGAAAGGCGCCCAGCCAATGCTCGGCTTCACGGAGAGGCCCAGGTTGAAGTCCTCGTCGCGAGTGAATTTTTGAATACGGCGAGCCGTCAGGAAGTCCAACTCCTCCCACTCGCCCCCGAGTTGGAAAACGGCATAGTGTTCCCGGTTCGGCATTGGTACCAGAGGCTGCCCCGGAATGCTCGTGTATTGCGCATCATGTCCGGTCACCCCGAAGAGGATGCGACGAGTGTGTTCCGTCGAAGTCGCGAAGGCGACGCCAAAATTTGCCCCTACTTCCGCGACCTTCCTGCTGACCAGGCCGGTCGTATTTGTCGAGTCGGTCGACCCGATTTCGTTTTTGACGTAACTGGCGTTTCCTCCCGCGGACCAACGAACGATCGAAGCGAAAAAAGGGCGGTTCAATGAAAGAGAATAGTTCTGGACGCCGGGGGCCGTGAGGCCGTTCGCCGAAAAAATCAAATGCCTTGTGTGGAAGAACTGCGGATCTTGGTAACCAAATGATTTGGAATCCGAATTTCCATTACGTTCGCCCACAACGGAGGCCAGCTTCCCTTGGCCCAAAAAATTTTGGTCGGTGATCCCAGCTTTCATGGTTGTGGCGCTGCCGGCGCGTTTGTAATCCGCGACGACGGCGAGGCTCCAGGAATCGTAGGTGCGGATGATGATGTCGACGGTACCGCGCGCGTTGATCGTCGCATAGGCCCGGGCGCGGCGGATAAACGAAAGCGCGCGCAGATTGCGCTCCGTCTCGGCGACCAAGGACGGATCATACCGGTCGCCCACGGCAAACAGCAGTTCCCGGGAAATGATCATTTCCCACGTGCGTATGTGGATGCGGTTGGCCATACGGTAGAGAAGCTTGTTTTCGGGAGGAGCGTCCGTTTGAAAGACGTTATTGCTTTCGATTTTGATCGACGCGATGATTCGTCCCGTCGGGCCCATTAGCGCGCTGCGGGGTTTAGCCGCGACGGGGACGCTGAACAATAAAAAAAGAAAGATCAGCGATCGCTGGAGCACAGCCATGAATCCTTGAAGAAGTGCCGACGCATCAGGGTGCTCCTTTTTTGGGCGCAGGAGCGCTTCCGCCAAAGAAGGCCTCTCCTTTTGCGCGTATCCCCTCGTCGGGACCAGGTTTGCGGGAGACTGGTTTTTTCTTGCGCCGCTTAGCCGGGATCTTTTTTGGGGGCGATTTTTTCGCCTTTGTTTTCGGCGGCAACGATGGACCCGTCGAAGTCTTGGGCGGGGCGACGGCTGGGTCGGCGACGGGTAGGGACTGGGCGTTTGCCGCCGCAATTGTGAAGGTCAAAAGCGCCACGCGCGTGATGAGGCCGTACCGGTCAATTAAAGGTGTTTTCATATATAGGACTTAGGACCTATTCTGAGAGGTGTCCTTTCATTGGGTCACGAGGACCCGTTGGCCCACCCCTCAAGTCAATCTCCATGTTACCATGAAAATATGACGAGCATGGAACTGTACGTCAAGTTTATGTTCACGCTGGCCATCGGCCTGGTGGGCCTGAGCCTGGTATTATTCACGCTGCTTGAGACGGTATTGGCCTACTGGGACCCGGTGGTCGACGCGCGTCACTGGTGGCGCCGGGTCACGCAGCACCGTTCGGGAGTCGCCTCGATCCGCGCGGAAGATATTCTCTCCGAAATTGAAGGCCGGCAACGCGGTCTTACGGTTCGGCTGACCGAAAGCCCGATCGATCAACGCCGCGAAGTCCTTCGCGATGTGCGCGAGGCCGAGAGTCGCCTCGCTTCCCCCGCACCTTTCGAACCGCTATAATCGCCCCGCGTGCGAACCGCGTGGATAGCCGGTCCTCTCCTGCTTTGTTTGGCGTTGTCGTCTTTTTTCGGGATCGGGTTAATCAGGTCGGCTTCGCCGACATATGATGAGCCGGTTCATTTGGCCGCAGGCTACACCGACTTGGTCCAGGGGCGCTACCGGCTCAACGCGATGGACCATCCGCCGTTGGGGGAGATGTGGGCGGCCCTGCCACTGTTGGGTATGTCGCTCGACCGCTTTGCCGCCCATCCTGCCTGGATTGACGCCGCGGTGTACCATTATGGGGACCTTTTCCTCTATCATAACCGAATTTCATCCGACGTCCTTTTAGCCGCGTCAAGGTCGTGGTCGCTGCTCACGTGGACCTTGCTCGTGGCGTGGTTCCTGATGGTCTGGTCGGCGCGGCTCGAAGGTCCGCCCGGAGCCTGGGGCGCGGCGGTAGCACTCGGGTGTTGCGTGCCCTGGTTTTCGAACGCGGCATTGATCACGACCGACGCGCCTTCGGCGGCTTTATTTTTTGCCGCGTGCGCCTTGTTCGCGATTCCAGGAAGGTCTCGGCGTACCTATATGCTCGGAGGGACGATCGTCGGGGCGGCGTTGGCGGCGAAGTTCAACATGATCTTGCTGCCTCCGCTAATCGTATTTTCGCTCATCGTCGATCCGCGCGCGGAGGACGCGCGGCGCAATCGATGGCCGCGCATCGCGCTGGCCGTCGCGGTCGCCGTCGTCGCGCTCGCGGCGGCCTATCGTTTCGCTTATTTCGACTTGTATTTCCGCGGGCTGTCCGCGACGTTGTCGCGGCTGGCACAAGGCCGCGGCGCATATTTGCTCGGAAACCATTCGACGACCGGGTGGCTTTGGTATTATCCGGCGGCGGTGCTGGTGAAAACGCCGTTGGCGCTTCTCTTGCTGTCGGGCTGGGGATTGTGGAAGGCGGTCCGTCAGCCGCGCGGCGAAGCGGCCTGGCTGCTGATTCCGCCGTTGGGGTATGCCGCCGTCGCCTTGTTTTCGAAAACGCAGATCGGCTACCGCCATGTGCTTCCGATTTATCCGTTTATTTGCCTGTGGGCGGGTTTGGGCGTGGCCGACTTGTGGCGGCGCGCAAACCCCGGACGGGCGCTGGCATGCGCCATGGGCGTTTGGGCGGCGGTTTCCGTCGCAATGAACCACCCGCAGCATTTGTCCTACTTCAATGAAATCGCCCGCGGCCGGAGCGAACAGTGGCTGTCCGATTCGAATTTGGACTGGGGACAAGATCTCCCCACCTTGGCGCGAGAGCTCGCGGCTCGGGGAAATCCTCCCTTCGTGCTTTGCTACTTTGGAAGCGGTGATCCGGCCGCATACGGGTTGCGCTATGTTCCCTTGGGGATCTTGGCGACCGTGACAAGGAGCGGAAACGCGGTTCTCGAGAGAGGCGCACCGGTGCTGTTTGCCGTGTCCGAGACCAACTTGGTCGGAACCTATATGCGGGACCCGGCCGTGTTCGATTGGCTTAGGAGCCGAACGCCGGCGGCGATTCCGGGCGGTTCCATCTGGCTTTATGACCTGACGCAGGACCGAGAAGGCCGTGCCCGCTTGGCGGCGATGTTGGCCTCCCTCGGCCGGCTCGGCGACGCGGACGTGGTCGGGAGATTCTAAGCGCATGTCCTTGGGCGACAGGGCGCGTCGTTGGCGCGCGCAGCGACGCCGGACGATTCTTTTCGAGTCTTTTGCCTCCTCGGTGGGTTTAGCCACTTGCTGGTTCGTCGCGGTGGCGTTGCTCGACCGCTGGGCAGCGCTTGCCAAGCCCGCGCGAATCGGGGCATTTGCAGCGGGTATAATCGGATGCGGCTGGCTGTTGGTCGTTCGACTGTGGCGTCCGTGGCGAGCGCTGACTTGGGACGATATTTTCAATGCCTCGTCAGCACGGTGGCCAGAGTCTCGGCCGTATTTTTCTTCTGCGTGGGCGCTGCGCGCTAAGCCGTCCATCACCGGAACGTCCGAGGCGTTAAGGCAAGAGCATCTGGCCCGCGCCGACCGCGTGGCCGCCGAACAGACCGAAAAGATCTTGTTCAAGTGGTCGCCATCATCCGGCGTGCGGCGCTTGGCAATCGTCGCGGTCACGTTGTTGGCGGCGCAGTCGATATTCGGAGACAGGTCCTCTTGGTCGCGCGCGGTCGCCCCCTGGCGAGATGCGGCATTGGACGAGTACGTGGCGGTGGAACCTGGAGATGCGCGGATCGATTGGGGCGCGGGGGCGACGGTGTTCGCCCGCTTAAAGGCGGGAGCACGGGAGCACGGATTGACACCGGGGAGCTTGGTTTTGGAATCGCGCACGCGCGACGAGCGATGGCAGCCGCTCGGATGGACTCGCTTCGATCGGGAATCGGCGGAGCGGCGGTTCGATTCAGTATCGGCCGACATCGATTATCGAATGCGATGGCGGGATTTGGTCGGCCGGTCCTACCGCTTGGAACCCGTGCCGCCGCCGCGGTGGGCGAAGGCGACGGCCGTCGTCAAAGACGTGAGGGGCGAGCGTCGATTCGAACTGGGAAAAGAGGCAATTATTAATGCCCGAAAGGGCGATTGGATAGCGATCGAAGCGCAATCCGATCAACGCTTGGCCTCCGCCACGCTTCGAATTCCTGAACATACCGCGGGTATAACGATGAATCGCGAGGTCGGGCAGTGGCGCGGCGGCTTTCTTGCCCAATCGGAAGGTGTCCTTTCGTTCGAATTGGTCGGTGTCGACGGCCGCCGCGACCCGTCGCCGCCGACTTACACATTGTCCATCACCATCGATGCGCCGCCGACGGCCGAACTTCTTTCTCCGCAAGTGGCGCTGGTCGCCTCACTGCAGGAGGTAATCCCGGTGACGTACGCGTTGCGCGACGATTCCGCGGTGAGCCGCGCGGCGCTGATTTTCACGGTCGATGCAAAAGCGGAGGTAGCACTCCCGTTGCCGGTCCCGGCTGCGGCTCGCACCGACGTGGTCGCGGATTTCTCTTGGGCATTGACGACTCAATCCCCGGGCTCGCACGTCGAATTTTGGATTGAGGTTTGGGACGACGCCGTGCCGGCACAGCGGGGCGTTTCCGAAAAAGGGACGATCGAGATCGTCAACGCCGCCGCCGACCACGCGGCGGCCCTCTCGGCACGAGAAGCAGCCGATGCCAACGTGGAGAAGGCCGCCGCGGCGGCTGAAGCGGCCCGAGATGCCGCTCGCCGTGGCGATCTCGCGGCGTCGCGCAAGCTTACCGAAGAATTGCGCGCCCAGTGGAAGCAGGCGAGTGCCGCTCTAAAGGAGTGGGGGGATCGATCCTCGGCCGATTCGCGCGGCGATCCCGGAATCGCGCAAGAGGCTCAGCGCTCCGCTGAAGAATTTGAACAAGCGGGGCAGGACGGCCTTCCCGCCGCCGAGAACGCGTTAGCGAAAGCTGATTCCGCCGCGGCCGCGCGTGAGCAGGACGCGCTCGCCCAGCAAGCGCGCGGGGTCCAGAAGTCCATGCGGGAGGGCGCGGGCGTTCAAGCGCTGCAGGATCACTCCCGGGCGATGAGCCAGGCCGGCCAAACGAGCGAAGGCTTGGCCGCACAGGCGGAGGCCCTGGCCGCGCGCGGCCGCGAGGGGACGGTCACGGGGGCGGAGCTCGAAAAACTCGAAGCCGCGCTTTCCGAGATCGAGGGTCAGCTCGAGTCGCTGCGCCGCGCCGTCAAGGCGATGCCGGAAATTTCTGCCGAGGAAGCCGAAGGAGGGACGCGCGAGCTTCCTTTGGAAGACGCCCGGCAATCCGCCGCAGAGCTTCGCCACGCGCTGCAATCCGGAGATGTGAAGGCCGCCGCCAGCGCCGCGCGCAAACTCGCCGAACGTTTAAAGACGCTGGCCAAAACCCTGGACTCGGTGGGTCAGCGCGCCGCCCAGCAGCACGGACGCCATTCGTCCGAGGCCGCCTCTCGCGTGCGTCGCGCGTGGCAGGACGCTGTCGACGCGCAGACGACAGCCGTCGAAGCGGCGCGCAAAATCGAAGAGGACCGATTGGCGGAGTTGCTGGCGCGGCAACGCGAGATGTTGAAAACCGAAGCCGCCGGATTCTCGGCTGCAGCCGCGGCCGCGGGTGTCCAGTCTTCGGAATTTTCGTCCCCGTTCGCGGAGATCGCCAGGAGTCTGGCTGTCGGCGACGCGGCCGGTGCGGCCAATGTCATGCGTGGGGTTTCTGCGGCGCTGAAGCGCGACGCCGCGACGGCCAAGGGACTTTCTCCCGCTGCGCGCGCCTTGGCCGCGGATCTGCAAGCACGTGCCGCGCGCCTCGAGAGCGGACCCTCCGCTCCTGGCGCGGATTCCGCGCGCTCCGCCGCCGCGGCTGGGGACCAACGAGCGGCCCTGGCGAAGACGCAATCTTTGCGCGCGGAAGTGTCTGGCGCGGCTAAGGACGGATATTTATCTGGGCGGGTGGCCTCTCTAGTGGACCAAGCGATCGCCGAACAGGGAGCGGGCGAGGCGGCGCTGACTAGGGGAGATTCCGGAGAGGGATTGAAACGCGCCGAAGCGGCTCTCGCGATTCTGCAGTCCGGCGACTCGACGTCGTCCGGCGCCGAAAGTGCTGCGGGCGGCGCGCAAAAGTCGATGGGCGCCGGATCTTCCCCCGGCGGGACGATGACGATGCGCGCTGGCGGCTCGCGAGGCCGGTCCGGCCTGCGCTTCGAACACGTACGCCTGCCTTCGGCCAACGATTACCAGCCGCCGCGCGAATTACGCGAAGAACTGCAGAAGTCCTTACATGAATCGCGACCAGCCGCATTTGATCCAGCTATAAAAGAGTACTTCAAACGGCTTTCTCGGTGAGAACGGCGCCAGATGATTTTATCACCGTCGGGACCGCGGCGGATTGACCGCCGCTTAGCCTCGCTCCGCGGCTGATATAGACGAGCCCGTCAAGTTCCTGCGTTCACGCTCACGACGTTAAGTCCTTGCTGGTCCGTCCCTGGGAAGCCCCGGACCCGGAAGCGAAGCTGTTCTCGACGGTCGATCAAACTGATATTCGCGGGTTGCTCCGGCCGAGGGCCGGTGCCGAGCCGCATGATTTCGATTCGTCGGGAGCTGCCTCGATCTAAAATCGTGCATGGCGCCCAAAGGGCGCTGCACAGAGCCGCTTGCGAGGGTTCTCCTTACCGTTGCTCCGCTTCCAGGACCGCGACTTCCCAAGGTCACGACTTTCTCACCCTCGAACCTCCTGACTAAGCCGTCCGATATGCCACACGAAGCCCGCCAACTCGCGCGCGGCTGCGACCACCGCTTTCTGTCGCGGCTTTCCGCGTCCCGCCATCTTCCGGAATTTCCGACATAACCGCACCTGCGCCCGCTTTCCCGTCGCTACCGCTTCTTGCGATCCACCCTCACGACGCTTGAGCAACGTCGGTCCCGTCTTTTCTGATTGACCGTACGCCCACGCCGACTCGACCAACACTCGCCGCAGATGCGCATTGCCAACCTTCGTGATTCGTCCGCGCTGTACGCTTTGGCCCGAACTGTATTCACGGCTGACCAGGCCCGTATAGCCCATAAATGCACTCGCCGATTGGAAGCGACGGAAATCTCGAACCTCAACAGCCATAGTCACCGCGTTCAAAGTGTCCACGCCTTTCAGACATCTCAGATTGGCCACTATTGTCTTCCAAACGTCTTTCCGGGACAATACCAACACTTCTTGATCTAATTCTTCCAGACGCGCCTCGGCTTCCTCCAACCCTCTTATGTACGACCCGAAGGTTCTCGACTGAGATTCTAAATCGAAACGCAACGCTCGTAGCCATTTCCGGTGCGTCACGCCCCAGGCCTTCGTCTGACGCCAGCTCAGGCCGTGCCTCAGAAGGAATTTCGACATCCGATGCCGCGCGCGTAGCCGCTCGCCCAGTACGTCCTCGCGCGCCCGCACCAGGTCACGATCTGCCTCATCTTCGCGTGTCGGCACGTTTACTGCCGTCAGCTGGCCGGAACGATAGAATTGGGCGAGCTTCTCGGCGTCGCGCCGATCCGTTTTTACCTTGTCTCCAGGCCGTCGTGGGATTAAGCCGGGCGCTATTACCGTGCAGTCCTGTCCCTGTGCCGTTAGGTCACGGTGGACTTGATAGCCGCACGGTCCGGCTTCGTAAACGAACGTCAGCGATCCCCTCGAACTTTGGCGCTCCACGAATTTCTTGAGCGCTGCCGGATTGTTTTCAATTTTTACCACAGTGACTACGTTATCCGTATCGGGCGGTAGAATTGCCGCGACGATGGAATCCTTGTGGACATCTAGACCTATGACCGTCTTGGTATAATCGAACATAGAGTCAGTAGCCTCCGTTTGTTGGATAGGCTCCCGGGCAACTGGGAGCAACCCACGATATAACGCAGGCTACTGGCTCGTCTATTTAATCTAAAGGCGGAATCACGGATTTGACGCCGTCGTCGCTCGAAATCCCTCCGGCGATAAAATCATCCGGCGCCTACTCGCCCCGCGAACGGTGGAACGGCGAGGAAACCAGATAGTGAGCTCGATATATCGCCTGGAGGGGCGTCGTCGGTCGCGCCTGGTGCTGCGGTGGCGCGACCGATGCCGAGCGCGGCTCAAAGCCGCGCGTCCCCGACAGGCGATGTATCGAGCTCACGGGCTGTTATCGATCTTGGCTCCGCGACCCCGGAACGCTTATAATCTTCAGATGTCCTTCCAAGGCGAGATCGAAACGAAATGTGCCGTTTGCAAAGAATCATTTGAGGCTCCCGTATGGAGTTTCGTCTCAGGCGCGGACGAGGCGCAGCGCAACCAAATCAAGGCGGGCGAATGCAATTTGCTGTTGTGTCCACATTGCGGAGCGGCGTTCATGCCGGACGCGTCGTGGATCTATTTCGAACCCGAAGCCGAAATCCTGGCGTTCGTCTTTCCGGAATCGTGGCACGCGGAAGAAGCGAAGTGGCGCGAGAAAATGAAGACGGATTTCGCCGCAATGCGCGAGGCGCTCGGCGACCGCCTCCCGTTGACCCAGGAGCCGCTGGTGTTTTTCGGCCAAGAAGGATTGGGCGAACTCCTTCAGCACGTGGATTGGAAAATCGACGAGCGCGACGTGATGGAATTTCACGCCAAGGAGCTCGGTTTGTCGGTGTATCGCGCCAGTCCCGCCTGGGCGCGGGCGCATAACGCGCCCACGGAATTCCCCTACGTCGGAAAGCCGACGCGCGAATCGCTGATCGCAGGGATGGAAGCTCTCTTGGCGACTAACGACCGGCTTACGACGTGGGGTGATTTCTTGGCCGCGTTTCGCAATGACGCATCCGCAGCGCTGCCGCCCCCGGCACTTAAAAGGTGAGCAAGGAGCCGACGGTCGCCGTTCCGGCCGCGGCGTCGAGGCTTCTCAAGCTCGTGGCCGCGGAAGCTCGCCGCCTCGGTTTTGAATTGTACGCGGTGGGCGGGCCGGTTCGCGACTGGATCCTGCGGCGACCCACATTCGATCTCGACGTCGCCGTCGTCGGCGATCCGGACCCGATCGCGGCGCTGTGCGCCAAACTGCTGAAGGGAACCTCCGAGCCGTTCGGCCGTTTCGGGACGCGGCGCGTGATCGGACGGGGGAAATTTCGGATCGATGTGGCCACGACGCGAGTCGAAAAGTACGCCGGGCCCGCGGCGCTGCCCGAGGTGACCGCCACCGGGGTGCCGATCGAGAAGGATCTTTTCCGCCGGGATTTCACCATCAATGCGATGGCCGTGCGCCTCGACGACAGATCAAACCTGCTCGTGGATCCGTACGGCGGCCGGCGCGACCTCAAAGCCCGAACACTTCGCGTCCTGCATCCCGCCAGTTTCCGCGACGACCCGACACGTGTGTTCCGCGCCGCGCGCTTCGCCGCGCGATTGCGTTGCGCGCCGGCAGACGGGATGGGAGGAGAAGCGCGCGATGTGTTGAAGATGGGAGAGGCGGCCAAGCTTTCCCGGCATCGGCTTATGCATGAGCTGCTGAGTTTGCTCAACGAAAAAAATCCGGCCAACGCGTTCGGACTATTGGAGGCGTGGGGATACCTTCCGCTGCTGCATCCCGAATTGCCCTGGCGTGAGCGCCTTCCCGCCGGTGTCGAGCCGCGTTTGGCGGCGATGGCCTTGGCGCTGGGTCCGCAAAAAGGTCGCGAATTCGTCGACTCGTTTCCTTTCGAGCATCGCCTGCGCGCCGAACTGCATGAAATTTTAACGTTGGCGGCGTCCGACAAGGCGCCGCGCGTCAAGCCGTCTGCCTTTATTGCGACGGCGGTCCGCCGCGCTCAACCCAAGCTCGCGGCCGCTGCGCTGAAGCCGTGCTTTTTGCGCGGACAAGACCTAATCGCCCGCGGCCTGAAGCCGGGGCCCGAGTTCCACCAAATTCTCGACGAGGCCGCGCTTCTGCAACGGCATGGCCGGGTGCGCTCTCGGTGGGAAGCGCTCGCTTGGTTGAAAAAGCGCGGTTAGACCGGCGTCTCTGGATCGGGGCCGCCGCCGTCTTGGCCTTGGCGGCCGCGATTTTCATTCCCGTTGGGCGCACGCAGTGGGATTTGAAAGTGTACCTGGAATGCGCGCGCGTGCTCGCGTCGGGGACAGATCCGTACACGACCCAGCCGATCGTCGGCGGCGACCCTTACCAGTGTCTGTACCCGCCTCTCGCGACCGATCTCTATCGTCCATTCGCGGCGTTATCGCGGGCCTTCGGGGGCCATGCCGGCGAAAGGCTTTGGGCCGCGCTGAAGGCCATTTCACTGGTTTTCATTTTGTTCCTATGGCGGCGCTGGGTCATGAAGCCCGGTCCCGATCTGTGGCGAATATTATTCGTCATCGTTGGTTTCGGTAATCCGTTTTGGATGGATTTCCTGTCCGGAAACGCGGGTTCCTTCGAGCATGCGGCGCTGTGGGGCGGACTGACTGCGTTCATTTGCGGACGCGACGCCCTCTTTGCCGCGCTGATCGCCGTCTCAGCTCAGCCAAAATTGCTGCCGCTCGCGTTCCTCGCGCTGGCTTTCGCGTCCCCGCGTCCCAAATGGAAGATATTTTTCGGCGGCGTGGCGTTGAGCCTCGCGTTGTTCGCACTCAATGAGCTCGTCCATCCCGGCCTGTTGCGCGGATTTTTCGAACAGCTCACCGATCCGAAGCAGGCCTGGCGCTACGAGCGTGGCCCCAACAATTGCGCTGCCGTCGGGTTTTTCCAGCACGTGCTGGAAACGATATGTGGCCATCGCCCTTGGGCGGCTACCGGCGCGATGCGAATGTATATTCCCTGGGTGATAAGCATCGTGGGCGCCACCGGATTTTCTATTTACCGCATCATCAAAGGAGATGGCGACGCCGTCGATAAGCGACGTCGGATCCTGTTTGTCTTCATTGCTGCTTACGCATTGCTGGTCCCGCGCCTCAAGGACTATTCGTTCCTGCTATTGATTCCGCCGACGCTGGCCGCGCTCGAGTCCGACGCTCCTCTCGCTTTGCGCGTAGCCATCGTCCTGTTTGCAGTCATGAACTCGACCAAAACCTTCGCCCTCAAAATGGGTCTCGGTCCCTGGTCTCTGTTGTTTGGCTACTACAAGCTTTACGCCGTCTTCCTCGTTTGGATAGCCCTTCTCCTCAATACCCCGAAGAAATCCGTCGCCCCAGAGGAATCAGTATGAACAAGTTCGCCGCACTTCGAGTGATTTCTTGTGCCACTCCAGTCGTCGCCAAATCCGTTCCGCCCGAAATTTATATCGACAGCGGACTAAACTTAGTTAGTTGCTCCTGAAAAAGTGACCAAAAAACCAACCAACAACGCGCACCTATAGTTGCCGGGGAGACACACCTCACCCCTTCTCCCGCCGTCGGGCGACACGCCCCCGGCCACTACGGACTACGGCCGTATCGGTACAGGTTCGCCGCGATCACGACCCAGCCGACCCATATCCCTGTCCCCACGTCGCCACGGAACATGCTGCGCTTGAGCCCGAACTTGCGGTTGAGAAAGCTGAGCGAGCCTTCGATCCCGGCCCGGAACGCCATGAGAGCCTTGAACCACGCGCGCCCCTGTTTTGCCCGAATGTCCGGCGGAGCGTTGCCGCGCCAGGCCATCCCAATGCGTCGAACGCCGCCAGCCTTGAGCAGTTTGTGGTTGTCGCTCGATGAGAACCCCATGTCCGCGGCAAATACCTTGAGCGCCCTCGGGAACTGGCGCTTATGTTTCTCAACGATGCCCGGGAGAAGCGTCACATCGCCAGGATTGCCGTTATGAACGCCGTACTGAGTGAAGTAGCCGCTCTCGTCCTGAGTGATCTGCCCGACGCGGCCGAACTCAACGGGATTGGCGAGTTTGCCTTTGACGATCGACCGGGCCCCAGGGTCGGCGAGGCTTACGACTTTGTCTGCGGGTTTGCCGCCGGCAAGGCGCTCCTCGGTCTGTCCCGCCACCCTGTCGGTGAGGCCCAACGTCGTTTCCAAATGGCCGCGCACCTTCGGATCTTTGACCCTTCGCAGGACGCGCTTGACTTTGATGCCCGTCTTGCGCACGATGCGCAGGATCTTGCGGTTGAGACGCTTGACCCGCTCTCGGGATTTCGCGTCCGGCTTACGCAGCGACTGAGCGATGGAGAAGATCATCTTCTTGGCTTTCGTCATCGTTCGGCCTAGCCGCAGCCCAATGCCCGGGACTTTGATCAGCTTCTGGCGCAGGCGACGCAGGCCGTCAAACAGCAGGCCAGCGTCGGTCGGATAATGAATGTCCGAGGCGATCACCGTCGTGTCAGTGCGAATCTTGCGCCCGCGCACCAGCTTGCGCTGGCGAAGGTTGTCGATGACGAGACAATTGACCTCGGCGATGGTTTCATCGCCGAATTTGTGGGTGAGCTTGATCAGCGTCGAGGCGTCGGGGACGCGTTGCTGGTAGCCGATGCCGCAGAATCGGCGCCAGGCGATCGAGTCGGAGACTTCTTCAACAAGGGTTTCGTAGCCGAGCTTGTAACGAAACTTGAGGTACATCAGTCGCAGGTACGTCGAGATCGGAACGCCGGGGCGGCCTTGCGTCTGGTTGAATCTCCGCAGGAACGGCTCCATGAGCCGTTCGTCTTGGAGCAGGATGTCCACGCGAGCCAGTTCCTCCGGAAGCTTGCGTAATTCTGCGGGAAGAATGCTGTCCCAGAGGTCCGGCGTTTCGGGTTTCAGTAGGAGCATGGGGTTCTCCGTTCGACGATGGGATATTCTACGACGCGGAGATGGGGCGCGTCTAATCGAATCTCAACGGAGAAATCAGCTACTCTCGTCGAGAAATAGGTCGCAAGTCAGGGCGACTTTTTCAGGAGCAACTAGTTAAGCGCGAGCTTATGACCCTAGTAATTGTATTGGGCATGCTCGGCGTTTTGTCGCTAGTCTGTTCCGCGAATGATGCCTATATCGGTTTTAGCGGCGGCGCCGCGAAATTAATGGACGACCATCCGAGCATATCGATGACCGACGAGCATGTTCGGGTTGATATTTTTAAAGATTCCTATACGGTTCGTGCGAGCTTTAATTTTTCAAACGACGGAAAAGAGACGCGCGTCTCGGTGGGCTTCCCAGTCCGGGGGAGCAAGCCCCAGGCTATTTTAAAGTTTAATACATGGGTTGACGGCAAGAAAGTAACGACTGAAAACAGCCCCCTCGATCCGAAGCCGGACGACGAAGGCAATTATAGTTATTGGAAAATAAAATCAGTCGTATTCCCGGCGAAAATAAATATTTCCTCCATCGTGGAGTTTTCCGCCCCGCTTGGTGATTCGTCCATAGGGCATCATTTTGTCGATTATGTCTATGGAACGGGGAAGTCCTGGCGTGGCTCGATAGCACGAGCAGTCTTCGATTTCCGTTTCAACGAAGAAAACCGGATTGATCGCGCGAGCTATGGCATATACAACTCTACTTATGTTTTTTCGATCGCGCATCGAGCTAAGGGGCAGATCGTCTATGAGGTGAAAGACCTTGAGCCGACATCCGAATGGGACTCGATACACTTCAGTTTCTGTCCATCCGAGCCTGATTGGAATCAGGAAAGGCGACGCTGCCACGAATGGCTAGATCGGGCCGAAAGGTATCGTGAGGATTTGGGAGATTTGCGTGAACTTTCCCTTGGAGATTTAAGAATACTGCGGAACATGGTTTTCGCCCGAAGGGGAAAAGTGTTTAAGGACCCAGAACTGCAGAAGCTATTCGAGGCGACAAGTTGGTATAAACCTAACGAAGCCAACGACCCCGAAAATATTTCTGTCGATGAAAAGAATCTGGTCGAACGGTTGTCAAAACAAGAGGCGCTTATTCGTTCGGCGGCGCCCTATCAGGAATGAAGCGCGACCCCCCGTATCGGCTGCGAATCACGGTTGCCTGTATGATATTCTGTTGGAATTTCCGCTGTTAAAACGGTAGAATCCCCGTCGTAATGAAGCGTCAAGACGTCGTGTTCTCGGGCATGCGTCCGACCGGACGTCTTCATATCGGCAATTATTGGGGCGCGCTGAAGAATTGGGTGGCATTACAGGACCAATTCAGCTGTTTTTACAGCATTGTCGATTGGCATATGCTCACCACCGGCTACGGTGACACCTCGTCGCTGAAGGAGAATGTCCATGAAATGGCGCTGGACTGGCTTGCGGCCGGTCTTGACCCGGCGAAATGCGTCATTTTCCGCCAGTCCGACGTTCCCGAGCATGCCGAATTGGCCTTGATGTTATCCATGGTCACGCCGCTATCCGCCGTCGAGAACAATCCGACGTGGAAAGAGCAATTGCAGGAACTGGCCAAGACCAAAGCGGGCCTCGCCGCCGAAGGCGGCTCGACGAAGTATGAGGAAAACAAGGCCGGCGCGAACTATGAGCTGCGCACCTACGGTTTCCTCGGCTATCCGGTGTTGCAGGCGGCGGATATCCTGCTTTACCACGGCACGAAGGTCCCCGTCGGCCATGACCAGCTGCCGCACTTGGAGCTGTCGCGCGAGATCGCGCGCAAGTTTAATCACGCGTTCGGCGCGGTCTTCGCCGAGCCTCAGCCGATGCTGACGCCGACGCCGAAGGTGCCCGGCATCGATGGGCGTAAGATGTCGAAGTCTTACGCGAATTCGATCGAGATTTACGAGACGGCGGCCTCCTTAGAAACGAAAATCAAGAACATGTACACCGATCCGACGCGCAAGAAGGCGACGGATCCGGGCCATCCGGAGCCATCGCCGGAAAATCCGCCGGGCTGCTCGGTATACGCGATGCACAAACTTTACGCTGACGAGGCGTTCGTGAAAAGGCGCGGTGAGGAATGCCGCGCGGGTGCCATCGGGTGCATGCCGTGCAAGAAGGATTTGATCGCCGAGATGTCGGGGCCGTTCGATGAATTTCGACGCCGCCGCGATGAGTACGCCGCTGCGGGCGGCGTTGATAAGATTTTGGCCGACGGGGCGCGCAAGGCGCGCGCCGTCGCGTCGCAGACCATGGACGAAGTCCGCCGCGCGATGAGGTTGAGATGACGACGACCGAAAAGACCTATCAGGTGACGCTCGAGCTATTCGAGGGTCCGCTGGACCTTCTGCTGTTTCTGGTGAAAAAGGACGACCTTGACATCCACAACATCCCGATCGCCCACATCACCAGGGAGTACCTCTCGTACCTCGACTTGATGAAGGAGTTCAATCTCGACGTCGCCGGCGAGTTCCTGGTGATGGCCGCAACCCTGATGGCCTACAAGTCGCGTGCGCTTCTTCCCAGCCAGGAGACCCTGGAAGACGAGGGGCCCGACCCGACGGCGGAGCTGGCGCAGAAGCTCTTGGAGTATCAGAAGTTCAAGGAAGCCACCAAATATCTGTCGACGAAGTCCGCGGAAATGGATGACGTATTCTTCCGTGGGGCGCCGCACTTCGAAGAGGCCGAGAAGTCTCCAAACCTATCCCTGTTTGAGCTGATGGACCACATTCGCGTGATTTTGGAGAACGCGGAAGACGATTCGCGCGAGGTTGCCGGCGAGGAATTCCCGATTGAGGAAAAGATTGAGAAAATCCTTTTCCTCTTGTCGGAGAAATCGGTGATCGCGTGGGAAGAATTGTTCGCGGATGAACGTAAGCGACGCGGCATTATCGCCTGCTTCCTGGCGATGTTGGAGCTGGCTAAGCTGCAGAAGATTTTCATCCGACAAGACGCCAACTTCGGAAAGATCCGCATTTTTAAGAAGGAGGCCACCGCCGATGAAGAACAACGTGTCCCTGAAGCCGGAAACCCTGGAAATCACGGAGAGCCCAATGTCCAATCCTGAGGCCGAAGCCGTCCGAGCCGAACTCGGAATCGACACGCCCGATGTCGTCGGTCCCGCCGCCGATTTAGTCGCGCAGGCTCCTGCCGCGACGCCTAATAATGACCCGGTTCTGTTACGCAGGACGTTAGAGGGACTGCTCTTCATCACCGACCGACCGCTCTCGGCGGCCGAACTGGGTAAGCTCGTCAATGTGCGCGACCAAGACCGTATCGTCGCGGTCGTCGAGGACATGCGCCGGGAGCTTGAGGAGCGCTGCGTCGGGTATCGCCTGATCGCCGTAGCGGAGGGTTGGCAGATGGCCACTAGGTCCGAGCTCGCGCCTTATGTCCGGAAATTGTTCGCCGATCGCGCGACCATGCGCCTGTCGACCGCGGCTCAAGAAACATTATCGATCATCGCCTACCGCCAACCGCTGACGCGCGCCGAGATCGAGACGATTCGCGGTGTCGAAGTAATCGCAGCGCTCGAGACGCTGCTTGAGAAACGGTTGACGAAGGTGGTCGGCCGCAAGGAGACCGTCGGTCGGCCCTTGATGTACGGAACGACGTCCGAGTTCCTGCGTCATTTCGGCCTGCGCACGCTGGAAGACTTGCCACCGCTGGACAGTTTCATCGTCTCGCAGCCCATCGCGGCGACTGAAGGTGGGACGATGATCGTGGACGCTCCGATTGTTGAGGAGACAATCGCGATCGAAGCGGCCGCAGAATCAGCGCTCTCAGAAGCGCAGACGGCGCCGGACGAGAGCAAGGGGGAGCCCGGCGATTCCCACTGGCCGAAGTGAAAATACTTTTCATCGCCAGCGAGGCGGTCCCGTTCTGTAAGACGGGAGGGCTTGCGGACGTGGTGGGCACGCTCGCGCAGCGCCTCGGAGTCGCCGGCCATGACGTGTGTCTGTTCCTGCCGAAGTATAGCGCGGTTCGCGCCACGCCCCTCGACGAGGGTCAGGCGCGTCCGGTCCGCGTGCCGTTCGCAGACGGCAGCGTCGAGGTGGGTCTGCGATTCTTGCATCGCCGTTCGGTGTCCAATTACTTCGTCGATTACCCGCGGTTTTTCGACCGTGAGGGGTTGTACGGCGTCTCTGGTCATGACCACGAGGACAACGACCGTCGTTTCGCGCTGTTCTGCCTCGCCGCACTTCAGGGAGCCAAGGCGATCGGTTTTAGGCCGGACATCATCCATGCCCATGACTGGCAGACCGGCCTGGTGTGCGCGCATCTCAAGCGCCGGTATGCCCGCGACCCGTTTTTTTCCGGGACGCGCTCCATCTTCACCGTCCACAATTTAGCCTACCAAGGCAATTTTCCGCGCGCGGCGCTGGAAATCGCCGGTTTCGGCCCCGAGGATTGGACATCCGACGGACTGGAGTACTACGGCAAAGTCAGCTACCTTAAAGCCGGCCTTGCTTATGCGGATCGGATCACTACCGTGAGCCCTACCTATGCTTCGGAAATCCAAGGGGCGCAGCATGGATTTGGTTTCGAGGGTCTTTTGCAGCGGCGCCAGAAAGTCCTCAGCGGCGTGCTCAATGGGTTGGACACTGATTTATGGGATCCGACGCGTGACTCTTCCCTCACGCGCCGATACGGCGCCCCCGATGCCGCCGCCGGCAAAGCGGCGTGCAAAGAAGCTTTGCAAAAAGAGTGCGGTCTTGAAGTCCGGCCCGACCGAGCATTGATTGGCGTCGTTTCGCGCTTAGACTATCAGAAGGGGCTCGACCTTGCCGTGTCCGCCGTCGAACCTCGATTGGATCGCGCCCAGTTTGTGGTCGTGGGCACCGGTGATCCTGCGCTGACCGAGCAATTCGCGGCGTTCGAGCGCCGTCATCCGGGCCGGGTGTACTTTCATCGACAATTCGACGAGTCGTTCGCCCATCGCGTATACGCGGCGACGGACATTTTCTTAATGCCATCTAGGTTCGAGCCCTGTGGGCTCGGTCAAATGATCGCGATGCGCTACGGGGCGGTTCCCGTTGCAACAAACACCGGCGGCCTTGCCGACACGGTGTTCGAACAGCCCTCCGGGGAAATGCGCGCAAACGGCTTTCTCTGTCGGCCGAACGATGCCGTCGACCTTGCTGCGGCATTGGACCGCGCGCTTGAGGCACGCCGCTCGGGGAATTGGGACGCGCGCGTCCAGGCGGCACTGGCCGGTAATTATTCCTGGGATCGCTCGGTCGAAAAGTATCTGGACGTTTATAAAGAAGTGCTGCGCCAATGAATAGGATCGAAATATTGCTGGCAGCACCGGTGCTGGCGCTCGCTTTGCTCGCCGCCGGAACCGCCCCGCAGCGTGTCGGCGTCCGGTCGGTATTGGCTGCTGTCGACGCGGAGTCTTTCGCCGCACTCGCCGCGCTGCGCCCGGAGACCGCCGGTGATTTGTGGGATCGTCTCAAGGCGATGGGCGTTTCGGCAGCCATTTTGCGTGAGGAGTCGCTGGCCGACTTGGCGGCGCGCGGCGAAGTGCTGAATTTCACGCGCGCGGAAGTTGAGAGATGGCGGGCGGCAGGGTTGATCTCTCAGTCATCGAGCTTGAGAGGCGGCACGCTGTGGTCTAAAGATGCGAAGTCGCTCGTTCGTGCGATGGAGGCATTTGCGGCCGCGGGCATTGACGCGACGACCACGACGATCTCAGGCGCTCGCGGCCTGGACGTTCCGCCCGGAATTGAGCTCGGCCGCATACCCGCAGGGTTCGATCCAGCCGCGGTTGCAGCGCTTTCTTCGGCCGGGCTCATCCCGGTTGCCGCCTCGACCGATTCCGTGGCCTCGTTGGCGGGACAGCGCCTGTGGGTGCGTACTTTAGGCGTCGGCGCGCGTCCCGGAGAGATTTTGCGCGCAGCGATGAGCCGACCGATGCGCCTGATCGTATTCCATCCGCGCCTGGACGCGGGCCTTGACGCCAATCTTGAACACTTGCGCGGGGCGCTACGAACCTTGCGCGACGTCGACCAGCCGTCGACCCTTCCCGACGAGCCGCCACCATTGGCGGAGGGAAAATTTGAAAGCGGAGCGCGCTTGTTGCTGGTGTGGTTTCTGGGGGCGGCGGGGCCGCTTCTCGCAGTGCGCGCGGCCCTGCACGTTGCGCGTTCGTTACGCAGGAAAGTGGAGGAATTGGCTCCGCTTTCGTCGCCGGTGCCGCAAGTCGTCGCTGGACTTGGCGCCGCGTGGGCCACGGCTGCGTTTGTCGCGCTGGCCGTCGTCGGAGCGGCGCCGATCGGTTGGCGCGACGGCGGCGCGCGCGGGTGGATGATTTGGACATGGTGCGCGCCGGTCGTCGTCGGCGCGATCGCCATTTTTTCGGCGGCCGGCCCGAAATGGTCCGAAAGCTGGTCGACGCCCGTGCGCCGTCGGGATCTCGCAGCACTCGCGGTGCTTGCGGGCGCCGCGACGTTGCTTCTTGGGCCGCGCGCCGCCGTGCGCATCTCTGCGTTTTGGGAATCCTTCGATCAAATTTCCGCGGCGGGAGCCTTCTGGTGGTGGCCGTGGCATTGGCGCGCGGCGTTGGTTGGCGTGCCAAGTCTGGCACTTGCGTTGGCATTCGTCGAAAAGTGCGATGCGGTCGAAGGCCCGCACTCAATAGGCGTCGATCCGCGCAGCTGGCTTGCGCTCGGATTGCTCGGTCCGGCAGGCCTCGTGGCGGTCGTCGGCGGAGGCGGTTCGACGCTTACTGATGCGCTGGCCCACGGAGGGTGGGCGTGGTTGATTGGGATGGCGGTCGCGGGGCTCCTGGTGTTGGCGCGCAACCTCGCTGATCGCTGGATATCGTAGACTCCCCTTCGATGAGCGCAAAATCGCGAGCCGTTTGGATCTTTGCCGTCGCCGCTCTGGCGGCGTTGACGGTGCAAAGCCTTTTGATCGTGGAAGGCCAGTGTCGCCGTCTTGAGTCGGCGCTCAGCGATGATTTTCGCGTGGTCTTCTTCCTGCATGGACCGATCGAGGACGCCAAGCGCCTGGTGATCGAGGAAAAAATTCGCGCGGACCCCGAAGCGGCGGAGGTCCGTTACGTCTCACCGGAGGAGGCCCTGGCGTCGCTAAAGCGGGAGGATCCCGACCTCGTGGATTCGATCGCGTTCGTCGGAAACAACCCGCTGCCCGGCGCCTTCGAGATCCGCCCCTCCGCGAAGGTTTTGACGCGCTTGGCGGCATGGATTGGGTCCTTACAGGCGGTCGGATCCTGGTCAGACGTGCGTTGGAAGCCCGCGCAGCTGCAAGCCATCCTCCGCGCGCGGCTGTATGCGCACTGGCTGAGGCTCATTTTGAGCACGATAATTTGCGGAGCGGCCGCGCTGACTTTGTGGGTGCTGTGGATTTCGCTCTACGGCCACGGCCGCGATCGGCGGCTGGTTTGGGCCGGTGCTCTGGGCGGAATAGCGGGACTGGCGATAGCTGCACTCTTTGCCTGGCCGTTGCGGCGCGACCTCCTCTTGTGGGCCTGGCCGCCAATCTGGACGCAGTTCGTCGTCGTCGCCGCGTGCGCGGTCCTGGGTGGATGTTTGTCGATATGGCGCGCCGAGGCCTGATCCTCCTGGTCGCTGCCGGTTTGGCGGTCTCACCTGCGGCCGCGCAAAAACGCCAGAAGGAAGAGCTTTCGCGCATCCAGAGCGAGCTGCGCAAAACCCTATCGGAGTTGGAAACGCTGCGCACGTCCGAATCGGCCCTGGGCAAAGACGTCAGTCGCCTTGAGGATCTTGACGCCTCCTCCCGCCTGCGCGTCGAAAAACTACAGGCCGTTATCCGTCGCGCCGAGACGCGCAAATCTGAGCTCAAGAGTCGCCTTGACGCGGCGAGCCGCGTCCATGAATATTGGATGGCGTCGCTGTCGGTCGAGGTCGCGCGCCACTGCGCCGCCGCGTCGGGCCGGGCCGATTTCTATGGCACCCCCGAGATTTGGGCCGACGAACTGCGCCGCGCCGCGATCCTCGAAAAAAGTCGGCACTTGCGCGGACTGAAGGGTTTCCAGAAAAAGACGGAGAAGGCGGAGGCGGTTGAACGTCGGCGCGCCGAGGACCTGGCGACCAGCCGGCGCCGCGTCGAAGGCGAACGCGAAAACCGCCGCAAGGAGTACGAGGCTAAAAAGACCCAGCTCGAGCATGCTCAGACCCAGGTGGCCGAAGCCGCGCGCCGGGCCAAGGAGCTCGAGGAAAACGCGAAAGCCCTCACCTCATTGCTCGAAAAACTCAGCAAGGCCGCACGCGTCCGTAAGCCCGCCGGCGTCAAGGCGACGCTCGATATGCCGCCGCATTCCCTACCGTGGCCGGCGGCAGGACGGGTGCTGACCGGATTTGGTCGCGAAAAAGACAGAGAACTCGGGACTTGGACGGTTCACCAGGGAATGACGATGGCGACCGACGCAGGTGCCGCGGTGAAGGCGGTTGCCGCGGGGCGGGTAATTTTCTCCGGACCTTTCCGCTCATACGGCAAGGTACTGATCGTCGATCACGGCAGCGGATTTTTCAGCGTGTATGGAAGCCTGGGCGACGTTGGAAAAGAAAAAGGATCGGAGGTTCGTGCCGGCGAGCGGTTGGCCGCGGCGGGTGCCGGACCCAACGGTTCCGGGGGACGGGTTTATTTGGAAATCCGACGCGGGACCGAGGCGTTAGACCCGGCGGAGTGGCTGGAGAAAGGCAAATGAAATCAAACATGAAGACATCGCTGTTCCTTTTACTTTCCTTCGGCCTGATGGCTGTGGCGGCCCCTGCGCATGCGGCCGCCAAGTCCGCGACGGACAACACTTATGAGCAAATGAAGTTGCTCGTGGACGTGCTCGGCTACATCCAAGACAATTACGTCGACGACACGCAGACGCAGAAACTCGTTTACGGGGCGGCGGAAGGGATGGTGCGAACTCTCGATCCGTTTTCCCAGTTCCTCGAGCCCGAGATGAACCGCGAGATGAAAACCGAAACCGAAGGGCAGTTCGGCGGGGTCGGCCTGCGGTTGAACTTGAAAGAGGAATGGCTGACCGTGATGACGCCGATGCCGGGATCTCCGGCTTATCGTCTCGGCATCCTGCCCAACGACCGGATAGCTGAAATCGAGGGGACTCCGACCAAGGATATGGACATGGAAGACGCGCTCAAAAAAATGCGCGGCGCTCCCGGCACCAAGGTCAAGATCAAGGTGTACCGTTCCACCGGCGAAGCTCGGGACGCGGTGTGGAAGCCGAAGGATTTCGAGATCACTCGCGAGCTGGTCAAGATCGAGTCGGTCGTCGCCAAGAAGCTGGAAGGCGGTGTGGGCTACGCGCGCATCATCGAATTCAGCGCGAAGACCTCCGACGATGTGAACGAGGCGCTGCGGGCGTTGGCCAAGGACGGCATGACAAGCCTGATCCTCGATTTGCGCAACAATCCCGGTGGACTGCTGTCCGCGGCGGTCGAAGTTTCCTCATTATTTCTGGGCGAAGGTAAGCTCATCGTTTACACGCAGGGCCGCAAGCCGGAAAGCCGACAGGATTTTACTTCAGGATTGAAAGCTCCGTACGCGAATCTGCCTCTGGTCATCTTGATCAACGGGGGGTCGGCGTCGGCCTCCGAAATCGTATCCGGGGCGATGCAGGATCACAAACGGGCTGTCGTCGTCGGCCAACGCAGCTACGGCAAGGCGAGCGTCCAGTCTCTAATTCCGCTGCCGGATGGTTCCGGCCTGCGGCTGACGGTCGCAAGGTACTACACGCCACTGGGCCGCTCAATTCATCGCGACGAGAAGAACAAGACCGGAGGAATTCCGCCTGATATCGCGGTCACGATGTCTTCCGACGACGAAGCCAAGCTTTACGAGCAGTGGGAAATGATCTACGCCAAGGACCGCAAGCCTCAGTCCGCGGTCAAGCCTGAGGACGCCGTACGCGACGAGCAGCTCGACCGCGCGGTGGAATTACTCAAGGCGCGCGACGTCTTGGGAGCGCTTAAGACTAGCGTCGAGATATCCTCGCCTGCGGCTGCCGGAGCCCACCCCCCGAAATGAGGGTACTCGGCATCGAGACCTCCTGCGACGACACGTCGGCGGCGGTGGTCGAAAACGGCCGCTTGCTGTCGAACGTGGTTTCGTCGCAAACCAAAATTCATCGTCCGTTCCGCGGAGTCGTGCCGGAGCTAGCGTCGCGTGCCCACTTGACCAACCTGCTTCCGGTTTTGGAAAAAGCGCTGGCCGACGCCGGTCGAGGCCGCGTGGACGCCGTCGCGTTTACCCGCGGCCCAGGGCTGATGGGGCCGCTTTTGGTCGGCAAGGTCGCCGGAGAGACGCTCGCGCGGCTTTACGGATGTCCGGCGGTCGGGATCAACCATCTCGAGGGCCACATATTGGCGTCCGAACTCGAGCACCGGTTGCGCTTGCCGTTGATCGCCTTGATCGTGTCGGGCGGACACACCGATTTGGTTCACGCCACCGCGGTCGGGCGCTACCGAGTTCTCGGACGGACCTTGGACGACGCAGCAGGCGAGGCCTACGATAAAGTTGCGCGCCTTTTCGGCCTCGGTTACCCGGGAGGACCCGAAATCGACAAGTTGGCGGCAAACGGGAACCCGAAAGCCGTCGCCTTCCCGCGCTCGGCTCCGGGGACCGGCTGGGATTTCTCGTTTTCCGGGCTTAAAACCGCAGTTCTTTATCACTTGCGCGACAATCCTAGACCAATGACTGGGAAACGCCGCGCCGATTTGTGCGCGTCTTTTCAAGAAGCGGTGGCGGAGACTTTAGTAAACCGAACGTTGGCGGCCGCCCAGAAATTTTCCGTCAAGGATATCGTAATCGGGGGCGGCGTCGCCGCGAATTCGCGCTTACGCGCGCTATTAAAAACCCGCGGCGAAGCCGCGGGTTATGCCGTCAGACTGCCGTCACGGATTCTTTGCACCGATAATGCGGCGATGATCGCGCATGCCGGCTGGCGACGGATTTCTTCAGGACGTCCCATCAGTTCCGGCCGAGTCGATCCCAGCTTGGCGTTGCGCAGTTGGGCATGAGGGCCGTGGCGGCCGTGTTCGCCTCGGTGTTCCTTCTTTATCTCGGATGCCTCTATCCGGCGATCGCGCCGCGTGATAGCGCGGACATGGCGACCGCCGCCATGACTTTAGGAGTCGCCCACCCGCCCGGCTATCCTTTATATAGCCTGCTCGGACACGCTTGGTTGAGTGTTTTCCCTTGGGCGAACGCGGCCTATCGCTTGAACGTCCTTTCCGCCGTGGCGGGGGCTGCGGCGGTAACAGTGCTTTTCGTCTTCCTGCGTCGCCGTGCCGGAACTTTGGCTGGTGTTACGGCGGCAGCACTTTGGGCATTGTCGGCGCCGCTGTGGAAATTCTCGCTACTGGAAGAGAAGTACGCGCTCCACGCTTTGTTTGCCGTGTCGTTGCTGGCATTGGCGGAGGGGGATCGGAAAAACGTGTTTGCCCGGGCGCGGATTTCCGGATTGCTTTTGGGACTGGGGTTGGTGAATCACCAGAGTTTATTGTTTGCGATCCCGGGACTTGCCTGGTTGTGGCGTGAAGAGGCGAAGCGAACGGATGTGTCCACACCGCGGTTGTTTACCGCGGTGGTGCCACCATTATTTTCCGGATTAGCGATGTACGCGTTCCTCTGGGTGCGATTGGGCGCCCTCGCTCCGGCCATGGAGACGGTGCTGCGGCGGCAATATGGCGCAGGGACATTGTCTACGGCACTCGCCGGCGCGTTAACGCCCGAATCTGCCGGAACATTATTTATTTACGCCTTGCGCGAATCGGCCCGAGCGGTGAGCTGGCCGGCGGCAGCCGCCGGGGTGATCGGCGCGGCTTGGGTCTGGAGCCAACGCCGCGCGCGCGTAGTTGGTTGGATGCTCGTCGCCGCGGCGGGGCCCGTATTCGTTTTGCTCTCGCGTATCGATCCTGACCAATGGGTCGCCCGTTCCGTGCTCGAGCCCGCATTCTTAATTCCCACGCTCATCCTAGCTATCTTCGCGGGCGAGGCGGTGGGAGCTTTGCGCGCGCAAAAACCGCTTCAAGCGCTGGCTGTGGCCGTGCTATTGCCCGCGGCGAGCCTGGTTTTGAGAGCGCCCCTTCCTGAGCATCGCGATGATTTTTTGGCCTACGATTTCGTCCGCGATTTGCGCCGCGCGGTACCGCCCGGCGGGGCATTGCTGAGCGCAGGCGACACTTCGTCCTTTGGCTTGCACTGGCTGAACTTGATGGCGCCCGGAGAGCCGCGCGAGATCGCCGCCGCAAAATTAATCGACAGCCGAGATTGGATATCAAAGCATGTCGGCAACGCCGACATATTCGTCAACGGTATGGGACCGGCGGATCTCAGAAAATTAGGGCTGCCATCGACGACCACGCCGCTTTGGCCGGAAGGACTGGTCCAGCGTGTGGGGGGGAGGATGACCGCGCCCGCGCCTTCAGTGTTGCGACGCCCGCGTTCGTGGACGCGCGACGAGAGTTACGCGCGTGACGCCAAATTATCATACGCGTTCGCCTCCTGGCTGAGCGCGCGGCTATTGGAAGCGCAAGGGATGCAGCCCACGTCCTCATTTGATCTTTTCGCCCTCGCCGCCGATCCCGAGGATTATCATTGGCGCTGAAATTAATAATTCACATGCTTTGTCTATAATGGGCCGATCATGAGCCTGCGCGCCCTGACGTCCATTCTCGTTCTTGCGGCGACGCCGGCTTGGGCAGTATTCGATGACGCCCCTTTCGGCGCGCGGGACGCCGCAATGGGGGGAGCGTTCGTAGCTGTTCACGACGACGTGGCCGCGCTCGCTTATAATCCCGCCGCCCTCGGCCATGCTCCCTCAATCGAAGCGGAAGCTTCCTATTTGCGCGATTTTCACTTTCCCGCCGGCAGTCTCGACCGTGACATCACTCGCGGCGCGGTCGCCATTCCGGTGCGCCAAGAGATTTTTAACGGCGCGTTCGGTTTCGACGTACGCTATGACCGCCGCTCGCAAATCGCCAAGGACCGCCAAATCGGTGTCTTTTACGGAACCCGGGGACTGCTTGAAACTGAGGGTGGAGGCCTCGATTTCGGCGGCGGGCTCAAGTGCCTGCAAAGCCGAATAGAATCTGGCGGGAGTACGAAGACGAAGCCCGCGTTGGACTTGGGAACTTTGTGGCGCGTTGGAGACAAAAGGTCGCTGGGCGCCTCATTGCTTAACTTTGGCGGTGCGAAATTTAGCGGGCCGGGATATTCCGACCGAGCTCCGCTGATCCTGAAAATTGGCGCGGCTGAATCGGTGCACGGCTCGCTTCTGGCCGTCGATGCCTCGATGCGCGAGGGTTCCTCGGGACTGAGCCGTTCGGTGACACTGGCCGCCGGCTTCGAGCGTTGGTGGTCGACCGCCCGCAATGGCTCCTACGCGATTCGCAGCGGCCTGTCGCTTGGCGATTTGTCGCGTACCTGGCATTGGGGATTAGGCTGGAAGCTGGGCGGCGGCCGCGCGGACTATGCGATGACCGTCCCGCTGTCTGGCAACAAGCAGTTCGGCCACGCGCTGACGATTTCGATTCGGTTCGGTCGGTCGGATCCGGAAGCGGAATATGAGCGGCTACTCGAAGGCGAGATGAACGATCGTCACCGACTGGGAGAATCCCTGGCGGCGAGCGCCTTGCGCCAGCAGGAACTATCCGAAGAAATCGGGCGTTTGCGCGATGAGATCGCCAAATTGCACCACGCTCTCTCCGAGAAGCGCGCGTCGGCAGACGAGGCGCGGCGCAAAATATCGGAACTTGAAGCGCGCCATAAAAAAGCCGTCGCGTCTTTCGACAAGCTGCAGGCGGAGCACGCGCGCAACGCGGCGAAAACAAAGTCGGAGTTATTCCATGAAGAATGGGCCGCCTATCAACGCGCCAAGCTCGACGGCGCGCCCGACGCCGCCCTTCTCCAGCGCCTTCAGCGCCTGATGACCGAGTACATGGACGCCGGCGTCGACTTGGGCGACGCCAACCAGGAATTGCGCCGTCTCCAGCAAGAGCACTGATCCGATTACGGCACTTATCCGCAAATATTTCTCGCGATCGACCCCCGGCACTTTTAAAAGTTTTCTGTGAATAACCGCGCGGAAAATCATAAATCTCCCCCCCATTGAGGAAATGATGTTTTCCTGTTACACTGAGAGAGCGTGGTTCATAAAATAAGCATTATTCGACGCGGACAGTTTCCCGACTCGAGCGCGGACAACCTTGCCTACTGGCTTTCGAGACCTGCAGGCGAGCGGATTGCCGCCGTTGAAGAACTGCGTCGCAACACTTATCGCCTCGTTCACGGGTGTGTGCTCCCACAAATGTTGAGGAGCGCGAAAGTACTTAAGCGCGGCGATGAGTAACGCCCCCAAGGAGCAGCAGTCCGAATTCGAGCAGCTCATCGCCGCGTTCAATTCACGCGATGTCGAGTACGCGATCATCGGGGGCTACGCGGTCGCCCATCATGGCCATGTCCGCAACACTCAGGATCTCGATATATTTGTGCGCGCGACGGCGAAAAATGCGAAACGGATTGTCCTGGCCTTGCGCGACGTGGGGTTTCGCGAATCCGAAATAACCGAAGAAGCTTTTACGCATGACAACGGCGTTCGCCTCGGCGCCGTTCCCACCCAAATCGATGTCATCGCCTATTTGCCCGGCGTCGATCAGGACGGAGTGTGGTCAAGACGGGAAAACGGCAAATTTGGCGTGGAGACAGCCTATTTCATTTCCCGCGAGGATCTTCTCGATAATAAGCGTTTCGTCGCTCGTCCTCAGGATCTGGCTGACGCGAAGACTCTCGAATCTATCAAATCAAAGAAGACGTGATCGGGACAGGCGCTTAACAATTCTGTTAACTTATTTCCAAGCGCCGGCTTTATAATAGACGCTGTGTCGGATCACTCCCCCGAGGACTTAAGCCGCGAGATCGACCGCCTGTGGGCGCGGGTTGGTTCCGCGATGCCCGAGGCGACAAGCGTCGCGGCGATCTCGGCGACCACGGCGACGAGCAGCGTCGTCGGTGCTGAGGTCGCGTGGGAGACCGTGGGACTGCTCAAGCGTCAGATGCGCCAAAGCGAAAGCTCTTGGCGCCAAACCATGGACGCTCGCGACGAGGCGATGCGCGTGTTGCGCGCGCGGCTAGAATCCGCCGAGAACGAATTGTCCGGGCTTCGCGCCCACGCCGACAACGAGGACCAGCGTATTTTGGTCGACACACTCGATGCTCGCGAAAAAGTCGAAACCGCGCAGAAAGCCCTGAATTTGGCTCAGGCGCGGTATAACGATGAGCGCCGGATTCTCGAGGAGGCTATGCAAAGCCTCAGGGAGCGCCTGGCCGCCGAAAATTCCCGCTCACGCTCGACCGAAGCGCGTTGGCAGAGCCGGGAGCAGCAGTATGTGATCGATCTTCAAGAGCTCCAAAACATTGCCGCGCGGCGCGAGAAGGAGGCGGCGCAGGCCCAAAGTGCTGCACGCGCGCTGCAAAACAATCTCGCTGAGGCCAAGAATGCGCTCGAGAAGACGCTGGCTGAGCTTTTGCTTGAGCGCAAGGAACGCGAGCGCGCTCACGGCGAGCGCGAGGCCGCGCAGAAGAACGTCGCTGAGCTGCGCACGCATGTCGACGAACTTTCGAAGATTTGGGAAGAGGAGCGCGCGCAATGGAAAGAGCTCTGGGACCGTGAGCGCGCGTCCTGGGAGTCGCGGCGCGCGGAACTTGCCAAATGGGAAGAGGATCTGCGTCGCGAGCGCGAGGCGTGGCACGCGGAGCTTAAAGTCAAAGAAGCCGCGCACCTGGCCATTACCGACGATTTGTCCGGGAAAATCCGCGAGACCGCCCAAAACGCTGAGAAAATGACGGAATTGATCGAGACTTTCGATCGCAAAACGACCGATGACACGCACCGCGCCGCCGAAAGTTTGGTCGCGATGGCCGCTAATGAGCGGTCGCGCCAGCGTAGAGTACGGCGCTGGGCGACCTTCGTTGTGACAGTGGTCATCGCTGGTGCTGCTTTCATACCGGTTCAGCGCGCCGCGCAAACTTGGCGTTACACCGCTGAGTCCGGCACGCCGGCGCCGGTACCCAATCCGTCGGCAATGGGCTTCGACGGAGATTTGTTATGGATCGCCGATTGGGGCGGCCGGCTCGTCGGGGTTGATCCGGCCGATCCGCGCCGCGTGCTGCGCCAAGCCAATCCCGCTCCCGCCGGTCCCTACCACCCGACCGCGATCGCTGCCGGCGGTGGCCTGCTGTGGACATTAGACGCGGCACAGCCCCGCCTGTTGCGTCATTCCGCGGGCAATCCCGAAAAAATATTATCGGTGCGGCCGTCGCCGGGTGCGGCTCCAACCGCGCTGGCCTATGACGGCGAAACCGTGTGGTCCTATGACGCGGTCGATCATGCGTTGACGCGACATGGCGGCGACGATGCGCCCGCGCAGAAATTTGCCTTCCCCGACGACGCCGTCCCCAACGCGATGGCTTGGTCGAGGGGACGCCTGTGGGTCCACGACGCGAAGGGCCACCGAATATTAGTCTATTCAGTCGACGGCGCTCGCCTGTGCCGCGTCGATATGGCTCCTGCCCCGGAAGCCGGAGCGCTCGGCATGGTCGTCGCCGACGGCGCCTCCGCCCGCGAGCGCCGCGTGCGTTTCCTGCTCGGTCCGACCGGCGCGCGCCTGGCCGCAGAAGTCGTCCGCTACCGTATTCGCCGCTGGCTACCTTTTGCCCATTATTAACATTCTCTTAATCCTCCTGAAACGTACGTAGTGTATAATCCGGTTCGCACAAAAAATGACAACAACATGTTTCGCCACCACCGCAGTCTGAAGTCCGCCTTCGTCCTCGTCGCTCTCGCGATGATTTCCTCCGTTTTTGCCACCGCAGGATCCGTACAAGTGGCGGTCAATACGGCTTTCATCGTCGATAGCAGCGGACTCGGGGCGACCTGCGCCGTTACTGCGGGTAGCGGTGGAACGGCCTATTATGATTGCTTGGCTCCCGACGTCGGCGCCAATGTCCCGACGCCGCAAAATCATTTCATCGCCAACGATCCAGAAATTCAATTTGCTGATAATGGCCTCAGTCGCTGCAACCTCGCTGGGGCAGCAGCTAATCCAAATATCCCAGGCACAATCGGCCGCAATGTCTGCAACTCACAGCTTCTTCTCTGCGCGCAGGTCAGCGTCAACCAGGATGCTGCCCCAGCGTCTTTGGCGTTGGATAAAGTCTCTTTTGAAGTTTTTCGCTACATCGATGGGTCAAATCCCCTGGATCCTGCTTCCACCCCACCCTTGCGCACCATGTTTATCGATTCCGCCGGATCCGTGTCCGGCCCCGGTTTTCTTCCTTCCTCGGGGCACGCTTATTGCGTGATGTGGGATGGATCCCAGTCAATCCAGGGTTCGTTAGGAAAAATAAATGGTCAGTACGGCTTTCGCGTGGCGGTGGAAACCAACCAGCAAGGCGCCAGCGGTCAAATCGTCATTACCGCCGTCAGGGCCTATCCTTCCGGTGGCGTGACATACGACGGTTCGGGCGGCCCGCCCTACACGGCCGTCGCGCCGAAAGCCATTACGGTCAACGTCAACGACGTTCACGTCGTACGGTCGACCCCCACCATCGTCGGCCAGATCACGGGCGTTGCGGCGGAGCCCTACAACTTTACTTATCGCCTGTCGAAAGGCGCGACCATGTACCTCAATGTCAGCCAGTCGAATCCACCCTATTCATTGATCCGAACCGTCGTTCCCGCTCTGCAGAGGACCGGCGAGGGCGACCTCGGAACTCAGAACGCGGTTCCTATCGTCAACGGTGATTCCTGGGACGGTCGCGATTCAAACGGGAATTTCATGCCCGCTGGCAACTATTTGGCGTCATTCCAGTCTAACTCGATGACGCTGTACTCGAATACTCTTGTACAGGGAGACCTGTCGGCGCCGACCACGGTTCAAATCGGCCTTGATCCTCTGCAAATCACCGATATACGAGTCCAACCGCTGCTGGGAGGAGCGACGTCGCTCGCCGTGCTCTCCTATATGTTGACCGAGCCGGCGACGGTCTATATAGAAGTATATTCGCCGGGAACGCAGTTCTGCAATGACTCGAACAATATAGCGGCTTTAAACGACCTGCCTACCTCCGCTATTCCGGGAGTCAATTATTTGAGCGCCAGCTCCGGCGGATGTATTCCGGGCGGAGGAGCTGTGGCACCCGTTCAGCCGTTGCGCTCGATTGTCCAGCAGCAGACATTCCGCACTCCTATCCTTTCCTATTGGGATGGTCGGGATTCCTCCGGTAATTTGGTCGGTGACGGTGATTATGTGTTCGTGATTTACGCGACACTCCCTTCACAGCGGGGAGCCATCTTCGACGGTAACGCCGCAGATCGCAGAATTTGGACCACACAAGGAAAAATAGGGTTTATTTCCGTTTTGCGCGGACTTGTGGGGCTGACTCAGGTGACGCCCACGACCACGGTCATCGGTTCCAGTCCGGCAATCTCCGGGCTCAATCCCTTCTCGTTCCGCTATCAACTGTCGCGCGACGCGACCGTCTCCTTGAAGATTTTCGACGCGACCGGAAGCATTCTGATAAAAACGATCGTGGATCGAGAGACACGCCCCGGTTTCTTCAATAACGTCGAGCCATGGGTTGATGGAACCGGCAATGACGGCCGCGCTCTCTCCTCGGGCACTTATCTCGTTCAGCTGACTGCCTACGACCCGGCCTTCCCTGCGAGAATCTCGACGACTACCGCCCTTTTCCCGATCAACATGTACCGCATCACCGACGTATCGATCGTTCCACTGCTCGCGGGCGCATCAGACCAGGTTGTGCTCAGCTATCAGCTGTCGCAGCCGATGTTCGTTGCCTGGAACGTGTATCCGCCGGGTTCGATCGTGGTCAACAGCACCGGTGCGTGGCCTCCGTGCGTCGGCCAGTCCCCGCCCAGTGCCTGCACAAGCGCATCCGTCGTCAATCCAAGCGGGATACCCGTCAGTCCCGTGGTCACCTTCCACGGAATGCGCCCCGGCCGCCTGCGCATCTCCGAATTCTGGGACGGTCGGGATACAAACGGACTGTTCGTCCCAGACGGAAATTACGTTTTCACCTTGGTCGCGCAGACCACGACGACGCCGCAGTACTACACGTCCGACCATATTTTTGGAACCATCACCGTCGCGCGTGGCTCAATCATCTTCCTGAACTTCAGCGTGACTCCCGACGTTCCCGTCCTTTTCAACTCGAGCAACACGATCACGCTGCATCCTTACACGATCAGCTACACGCTTTCGCGCCAATCCTCGGTCACCATTCAAATTTTGAACACGACCCTTCCCGCGGCCGTCGTGCGCACACTGGTATCGGGCTCGGTGCGCGAGGGATCGATCCTGCAAACCGATATTTGGGATGGCCGCGACGATAGGGGTAATTTCTTGCCCGCAGGCTTCTACCTGGTGCGGGCGGTGGCCTCCGACGTGGCGTCAGCGCTGACTTCAGGGACGACGGCGCAGGCAGCCATCTCCTACGATCCACTGCGCATTTACGATCTTGCGGTGACGCCGATCACCTTTGGAGGTGGTGGCGCGATAATCGCGTATCAAGTCTCCGAGTCGATGAAGGTATCGATCAAAATCTACAAACCAGGGACCACCTTCGACTCGGCGGGAACGCCATCTCAACCCGACTCCGTATCCTTGGTTCGCCGCATCGTCGGAATTCGGCCGGGCCGCACGCTGATCCAGGACGTATGGGACGGCCGCGACTTCCGAATGGCCCTGGTTCCGGACGGCGTTTATCGCTTCAAGATCGTCGGCTCGACCGATCCGACCGCCATCGACAGCATTACCGGCAATATTTTAAATCCGGCGGTGTTGGCCACAGACCGCCCCATCGACGATATCCCCGTCGCAACCGACGGTGCGGCTGGGGATGCCGGCACAAATTTTGATCACGATACTTTCGTCTATCCCAATCCAGTCACCGGGAATTCGGCGGTCGTCAAGATTTTCATGCCGTATACCGGCCGAGCGATTTTCAATCTTTACACCATCGCCGGACAATTGGTTTACAGCCGAACTATGGAGGGCATGTCCGCCAATCACCTCTGTTCAGGAGACTGCAATTCGTTCACCTGGAACAAGGTCAACGCCAGCGGACGCACCCTTGCTCGTGGTTTGTATTACGCCGTCATCCGTGTCGAGGAAACTCAAGGCAGCGGGACCGTTTATCAAACGGTTAAGAAGGTGTTGATCCCGTGAGTAAATTGATCAGATTTTTCTTGGCGATCAACGTCCTCCTAGCGACCACTTCGTCCGCGGCCTGGGCGATTGATTCCGCAGCGGGCACCAGTGCTGCCCAATTTATGAAGATCGGCCAAGGATCTGCTCGCGCGATGGCTCTGGGAGGAGCTTACGTCGCATTGGCCGAAGGCTCGGACGCGATGTCCTGGAATCCGGCCGGTCTGGCCGCGACCCAGCAGCGGGAATTCGCCTTCTCATATCTGCGCCATCTTCAAACCCTCGATTCGCCATTATATCTGGGATACGCGCATCCGATGGGTCGCACGACCTGGGGCGGGAATTTCGGTTACATGTCCGACAGCTTGACGGGCACCGACGTCCGTGACACTTCTGGCTATATCCAGCAGGGTACGAACGTTACTGTTCGTGATTTTTACGGAGCGATCGGCTTGGCGAGGTCGTTCATGTATGAAAAACTCTTTTTGGGCGCGGCGATCCGGGAAGTTCATGAAGAGATCGCGGGCTCCAAACATGACACGTTTGCGGGGGACTTCGGCGTCATTTTCAAACCGACGAACATACTATCCCTGGGTTTCGCCCTCCAGAATTTCGGCGCCAGCGATGCCAATATCGCGCGAGTCCTGCGCGGCGGGGCGGCGCTGCGGCTCAACGATTTCGTGACATTCTCCGGTGAATTGAATAAAGCGACCGATGACGGCACGCACATCGCGCTCGGCGGCGAATTCCAGTTGCCGGAAGAATATCTAGACGTGGGACAAATCACCATGCGCATCGGATATAAGAGCGGCCAAGGCTACGGCCAGAGCTTTTCTGGCGTGCTTAAATCTCTGAAGTTGGACCAGAGCAGCGGATTGTCTTTTGGACTAGGCGTGTACACGTCGCAGGCGTTCGGTTACGGAGTCGCGATCGATTACGCGTTCGTGCCATACGGGGCGCTGGGGACGGTCGACCAGATTTCATTCAAGTTGAAATTTTAATGGTTTATTAATGGCAATGTATTGACACTGATATGGACGGCTGTTAAACTGACGGCGATGCGAAAGCGGTTTATACCTCGGACATTATTAGGGAAGAAGGGCCAGACGGTCGTGGAGTACCTTTTGACGACGCTGACGCTCGTGACATTGTTCGCGGGGATGTACGGATTCTTGCAGGGGCAGCTTAAGACCTTGTTTCGCATCGCCGGGATTAAAATTTTGACGCCGTATTACTAACGTGAAATCGCAAGAAGGAGAGAGCGCGACCATGAAATTGACTGAGTTCGGAGCGGTAATTCGACGCCGGCTTACCAGCCGGCGTGGGCAGAACACCGTCGAATACTTGCTGATGTTGACTGTCGTCGTCGGTGTCGTTCTGGTGGCAGGAGTGGCGTTGAAGAAATTCATGCCGACTCTGTTTAACCAGATCCAGCAAATGATCTCGGGAGCCGCTGGACAGATGGGCTCGGGCGGCGGCTGATCCGTCTTCCGCTCCGGTCCGCATGGACCGGGGCGGAGGCGGTTTAAGCGTCACAAATGATTCGTGAGGAGTCGAATAAAATGTCGGTCTGGTCAAGTGGTCGTCGAAATGTTGCTGATCCTTCCCGTATTCCTGGGAATGATCTTCATGATCATGGAAATCGGCTACGTGTCGTTTCGTTTGATCGTTCTCAACCATGCGACGTACGAAGTGGCGCGCGTTGGCGGGATGACGTGGTTTTCGCCAGTCGGAGGGCCGAGCAAGGTCGCAGGCGTAATGCAGAGGATTCTGCCCGAGGCAGTAGTGCAATGCCTTCCGGACAAGACCATGCGCGATCCGCAGGCGGACCAGGACAATTTCGATTTGGTGTGTACGGGAACGGAAGACGTGGCGTTGATTTTTCCCATCAGCAGCGTCGTCCTCGCCAAACCGGCGCGCAGCGGCAAGCGCCGGCTGGTGGCGGTCGTAAGAATGCCGATTGAGCAGCCATTGAGGAAGTAAATAGCGGACCAGGACACAAACCATGGAAAAGAAAGGCGTGCTGATTCCGACGGTGTTGGCGATAGTTGCGGCGGTGTTCTACATGATCGTGCTGATGAGCAAGGAGAAATCCCTCACCGCCGACTATGAGAAGACGACCGTGCTTATCGCCCGCGCCGATATCCCGGAGCGCACCGTGCTGCGCGAAGACATGGTCGACAAGCTGGAAATCCCGCGCAAGTTCATGCAACAGGACGATTTCGAGGTTAAGACCCAGTCCGACATGAAGCTGATCGTTAATTTGGTGACGCGCACCCGCATCCCTAAGGGCAATCAGGTCACGATGTCGTCCTTGGTGTCGATGTCGCCGGAGTCCGGCCTCAGCGTGAAGATCCCTCCCGGATACCGCGGCGCGATGCTACCAATCGAGCCAGAAATGAAAATCCTGGTTAAGCCGGGCGATCGCGTCGACGTGCTGGTGACTTTCGAGGCGATGATGAACGACGGCCGCAAGGAAAAAGTCACCGCGACGATCCTGCAGAACGTGCTGGTGATCGCGGTGGGCACCAATCTCGGCCAGGGCATGAACGCCAAGCAGTTTAAGAACGCCCAAGCCACCGAGGAGAAAACGGCGGCCTTCGCGGAGAAGGCGACCGTCAGCCTGGCCTTAAATCCGACCGAGGCGCAGTATCTGGCGCTCGCTCTCAAGCAGGGCGATCCGACCGTGATCATGCGCGGCCTCGGCGACATCGAGATGCATCCGCTCGAGATGGCCAGCTTCCGCAAGCTTTTCCGATGAAGAAGACTTTTTGGACGGCGATGGCTCTTCTCGCGCTGACCGCGCCACGGGCCTCCGCGCAGCCGGAGGACTCTTTAATCGCGATCTCAGCCGACATCGTCGAGATCTCGGGATCTTACGAGAGGGACCTCGGATTTGCGTGGACTCCGTTTCAAGCGGGGGTCAATTTCGCCGAAAAGGCCATCCCCGTGGGGAGCATCATCAGGATCGGGGACTTCGCCCGACAAACCCAACTGCAAAGCTCGCTGAAGTTGCTGGAGACGGAGGGCAAAGCGCAGTTGCTGTCCAATCCGAAGGTCATTGTGCAGGCGCAGTCTCAGGCTAACTTTGTGGTCGGAGGCGAACAGCCTTATCCGACCGCTAACGGCAACGGAACCGTGACGACCGATTTCAAGAAGTTCGGCGTGATCATGAATATCGTGCCGGTGATCAACCCCAATAAGAAGGACACGATTCGCGCGGAATTACAGCTCGAGGTTTCCAACGTTGATTTTTCCAAGACGGTCCAAGTCGGCAACACGGCGGTGCCCTCAATCGTTACGCGCCAGCTGCAGACCGCCGTGGAAGTCAAAAGCGGCGAGACGCTGGTGATCGGGGGACTTAAGTCCAGCACCAAGAACTCGTCGAAGACGAAAGTTCCCTTTATCGGCAGCATCCCGATCATTGGCCTGCTGTTTACCCAGACGCAGGTCACCGAAACCCAGGTCTCTTTGTTTCTGTTCATCACGATGGAAATCGTGAAGTAAGAGTCACCCAACCATGGCCGATACGCAGGCGAGCTCCGAGGCGTTCGTCCAGACCTCCGTCAAGGAGCCTGGGCGAGTCGTCGTATTTACCGGCCCGAAAGAAGGCGTCGGTAAAAGCACGACATGCCTGAATCTTGCGCTCGCGTGGGCCGGCAGCCAAAACCGCAAAGTCGTGATCGTGCACATGGACCCACTGTGCCGCAACGACATTAGTTTCGTGCTCGGGGGGAGCTCTCCGTCGCTAGCGAGCATGGCCAATTTGGTGGGGGAAAGCCCAACTGGAGGACTCGGCCGCTTGCTGAAAGGGCGCATTCCGATCTCGCAGTGGGGAGTGGGACTTCTGCCGCTGGCGGCGTCGCGCGCGGAATTTTCAAAACTCACGCCGAATTTGGTCGCGAAGATCCTGGGGTCCTTGGCCGAGAGTTACGACCTCTTCATCGACGTGGATCCCTATTTCCCGCTGCAGATTTTCTCGTTCGATCTGGCTGATCTCATTTTTTGGGTGTGTCTGCCCCAGCGGGCCCATTTTGAGGCCACGTACTCTCTGTTTAACGATATCAAAGCCCTCCATTTCCCGCTCGAAAAATTTGAGATCGTCATCAACCAGGCGAACCTCCCGGGCGCGTTGGCCCCGAAAGAGGTCGGTCGATTTTTCCACGCGATGCAGAAAACCGTGCTGGCCTACATGCCCTGGGACGACTACATTCCGGAGTATTGGAACACCCAGCGCATTCTCGTCGTCGAGCAGCTCCAAAGCGAGTGGGTGAAATCCCTGCGCACCTTGCTCGGCCGGGTCATGGAGATGAAACCTTCGGTCAAGCAGTGGGAAAGCAGCATGGGCGCCGACGAGTTCGTTTCCTCATCGGAGCTATTATGGAGGCCCACCGCGGCGGTGGCGGCCGCCAATGCAGCAGAGGCAACTAAGGCAATCAAGCCGACCGCAGTCGGGCCGGTACCCGATTTCTGGGATGAGTTGAAGGGCAAAATGCACAAATTCGTCGTCTCGGCGATGGAGACCGAGCGCATCCGAATTTCTGAGGACCCGAAGCAAAACGAAGACAATCGGTCGAAGGTCAGCCAGATCATCGATAATCTCCTGCAGCGAGAGGAAAATCTGGCGCTTTCTCGTGCGCAACGCCAGCAGTTCGTCGTTGAATTGGTTGACGAGATTCTGGGTTTCGGGCCGCTTCAACAGTTGCTGCGCGACCCCACGATCAACGAAATCATGGTCAACGGCTACGATCGAATTTACATCGAGCAGAAAGGCCAACTGATTCTTCTTCCGACCCGCTTTCGCAACGATGAGCAAGTCGTGCAGGTCATCAAGCGCATCGTCGCCCCGGTGGGACGGCGCATCGACGAGTCGGTGCCGCTGGTCGACGCGCGGCTCAAAGACGGGTCGCGCGTGAACGCGATCATTGCACCCCTAGCGATTTCGGGGCCCACGCTGACGATTCGTCGTTTCTCAGCCAAGCCGTTCACACACAAGCAGCTGGTTGCCTTCGGCTCCTGCACGCAAGGATTCATCGACTTCCTTAGCGCGACGGTGATCATCAAGAAGAATATTTTGATCTCCGGCGGCACTGGCACTGGTAAGACGACATTTTTAAATATGCTTTCGAATTTCATTCCCGAGGGCGAGCGCATCGTAACCGTGGAAGATACGGCCGAATTGCGGCTGCTCGCCGATCATTGGATTCGCCTGGAATCTCGCCCTCCGAATATCGAGGGCAAGGGGGAGATCACGATTCGCGACCTGATCAAGAACTGCTTGCGCATGCGCCCGGACCGGATCATCGTCGGCGAGTGTCGCGGCGGCGAGGCGTTGGACATGCTTCAGGCGATGAACACGGGGCACGAAGGCTCGCTGGCGACCCTGCACGCAAATACTCCGTCGGACGCCATTTCTCGCTTGTCGGCGATGTGTTTGATGGGCGGTACCGATCTTCCGATGAGCGTTCTAGTCGACATGATCTCGAGCGCGGTCAACGTGTTCATCCAAATAACCCGCTTCCCGGACGGCAAGCGCCGCGTGACTTACATCACTGAGTGCGTGGGACGCGACGGCGCGAAAATCCTGACCCGCGATATTTTTCGCTTCATTCAGACGTGGATGGACGAAAAGGGAACGACTTACGGTTATTTCACCGCGTGCGACTATATCCCCAAGTTCATGGAGGAGATAAAGCTCAAGGGCATCACCATCCCAAAAGAGGCCTTCATCAGCGAGCGCACCAAGAAAAAGAATGGGCTTGCGAATGCGATCGACGACATGTTGAGGGCTGGTCTGCCGGTTCCCGACGACGCCGAGGCAGTTGCGTCGTCGAAAGGAGTGTTCTGATGCGCGCTCTGGCGCTTCTTGCCGTCTTGACTCTCGCCGCCGGGGCTCCCGTTTGCGCGCAGCAAGTCTTCACACGCGAACAAGGCCAGGCCCTATTCGACAAGAAGGACGGCGCTGAATTCAAGGTCCAGGTTTTCTACCACTACTTTAAGCGCGACCGCGATCCCAGCGTGCCAGCGCCGAAATGGGTCGCAGCGACGCTTGACGCGATGCTCAAGCGCGCCGTCTGGCAGGACCCCGATGAGGGTGTGCTCAACGAGGCCCAACTATGGCAGGCGCCGGTGTCCGTCCTATACGAGTTCTTCGAATTGGTACGCAAAAGCCTGCCGCCCGATCCATACGGGGGGCAACTAATACCGCCGGGCAACCTCGTACGCGATTACGAGGACAACCGCGTACGTTTCCAGATGTCGCTCGATCGACTCGTCCGGTCGCGGTTGGGAAGTTCTCTTGGCGGACGCGGGCGCGCGGTGATTGCGCACTTCGACTTGATCAACAAGCAGCTCGACTCCGTAATGGACGGCCTAATCAACGGGGATACGCAGCGCTACAAGGACGGGGTCATCGCCATCGGAGCGTTGAGCAATGGGGCGTTCGACGTCCTGCAGGCAGCGCCCCGCGGCTACAATGACCCGTCGATAACAACCGACAAGAGCGCCAAGGACATAGCACTCTTCTTCCTTTGCTTTGGCATCATCGCGATGGCCATCGCGGGCTTTATGCTGGGGACGTTGAATGAGGAAAAAATCAGCATTGGCATTGCCCGCTACCGCACGAAGGCCACGGAATGGGCGCACGAATATGAGCGCCAATTCATTGCGATCAAAATCCATTATTTGGTCGGCGTGCCAATCGTCCTGGGAGCCTTGGCGGGCCTGCTGTCCTTTGACATTTTCGGCTTCCTGATTTTCACCGGTTTCGGTGTGTATGCGGGGCTGACTATTCCGGGCTGGCTTTTGCGCAACATCCGTTTCCGTCGCGGGCAGAAAGTCGAGGCCCAGCTCATGGACGCGATGATCTTGATGTCAAACGGGCTCAAATCGGGCATCGACTTGATTGGTTGCATTGAGATGGTGACCAAGGACTGCGCGCCGCCGATTTCAGAAGAGTTCGGTTTGTGCCTCAAGAATTACCATTTGGGCACGCCGCTTGAGCGCGCGCTTGAGGGCGTTGAGGAGCGTGTGCAGAGCCGGCTCTTGTCGTACATGATCAAGGCCGTCAATATCCAGCGCTCGGTCGGCGGCAACCTAACCAAGATCTTTGACCGCATCGTCGAAAACATCCGCGAGGAATCGAAGCTGACGGAGAAAACGGCGGCGATGACCGCCCAGCAGCGCATCCAGGCCATCGTCGTCGGAGTGATGCCGTGGATCATGCTGATCATCATGTTCGTCTTTCAACCGCAAACGATGCGCGATTTCTATTTCTCGCCCATCGGTTTTTTCACGCTCCTGTTCTGCACCGTTTGGATCTCAATTGGCATGAAAATCGTCAATAAGCTCGGGGATATTAGCGTCTGATATGGCACCTATCGAACCTGCCCTGCATTGGATGTTGTTCGTCATCGGCTTCTTGGGGTCGGCGGCGGCGTATACCGCGGTCAGCCGCTTGGCTGCGCCGACCGACGAGGGTGACGCCACCGACCTGTCAAAGCTCGCGAAGAGCCAAGTGGGAATGTCGTCTGCATTCTCCAGCCTCAACCCCAACGGCGGGTTCCTCGACCGGGTGGACCTGTTCTTGCTTCGCACCCTCTCCCTTGACGTAAAACTCGAGGAAATGAACATGATGATGGGTCGGCCGACGAAGCCGACGCCTATCGAGATGCTGCACATGAAGGAGTTCTTCGCTGGTTTTTTCGCCCTCGTACCGTTTTTCGTCACCGGCGAGTGGATATTCCTTATTTTCGGCGTGCTCGGCTTCCTGCTCCCCGATGTGTTTTTCAACAGTCGCATCCGCCAGCGCCAGCAGGACATCATGCGCAACTTTCCGACGACGGTCGATTTGATGGCACTTACCATCGAGGCGGGACTCGATTACATGGCGGCGATCGAGCGCATCCTCAAAAACGTCCGCGCGGAGCAGCGCACCGAGCTCGAAAAGGAGCTCGAAAAGATGCTCAACGAGGTCCGTCTCGGCTACACGAGGCGAGACGCGCTGAAAAGGCTGGCGATGCGCACGGGGATCCCTGCGGTCCGCTCGTTTGTCGGCCTGATCATCCAATCCGATGAGCTGGGAACCAGCCTCGTCGAACTCCTGCGCAACTACGCCGCTGACATGCGCTTCCGGCGCTTGAATAAGGCCGAGAAGCTCGCTGCGCAGGCGTCGACCAAAATGCTGATCCCGCTGTTCTTGTTCATTTTCCCGACTGTGTTCATCATGATGCTGGCGCCGATGATGAAGAGCCTCATCCAAGGAGGCCTCGGATTCTGATGATGTCCTCGCTTTTCGCCGTTATGCTGGTGTCCGCAGCCTTGACTCCGGCCTCCGCCCAAAGCCAAGAGGCAGCCACCGCGAAGATCAAGGAGACCGAAGGGTTATTCCTGGACATGTCCAAGCTTAAGCTTGGCACCGTCACAACCGAGGACGACAAGAAAAAATACGTCTACACGATCCAGCTCGAGAAGGCGCGCCTGACGCGCAAGACGCTGAAAATCGTCTACGAAAATGCGTACGAACTTTACCGTGCGGGGCAGTACGAGGAAGCCAACGAGCTCACGCGCCGCATTCTGTCGATCGATCCCGGCTATGAGGACGCGTCGATTCTTAACCGTGCGACGTTAGATCTGAAGGGGTCCGCTGCGCCGCGAATGTCGGAACGCCGTTTGTTGGACGATCGGTTCGAAGAAGGCCTGGCCCTGTATCGTCAGGGGCGCCTCCCTGAGGCCGCCGAAAAGTGGGACGAAGTCGTCAAGTTGTCGCCGGGCAATTTAAAGGCGCGTTATTGGCTGAGGAAGGCGCGCGGAGAGATGGCCGAAGAGCACTTTCGCCGTGGACAAAAGGCGTATCGCCAGCATCGGCTGCGGGAAACCCTGGATCAATGGTATGCGGCCCTGGTCTTGAATCCTCGTTATCCAAAATTGACTCAGGCGATCGCCAAAGTCGAGGCCGAGGAGCGTGAGCAGGAAGCCAATGAGAAGTTGCAGTCGGCGCTCAATCTTTACAGCCAGGGGTTGGTCCTTGAGTCGCTCAAAATGCTCGACCAGGTGCTTGAGGCTGGCCCCGGCAACGTGAAGGCTCAGAAACTTCAAGCCGAGATTCGCGCCGAAGTCGCCAACCAGCACGTGGCCGAAGGGCGAAGGTTGTATGAGTCTCGCCAATACGAAAAAGCGATTTCCGAATGGAAAGTTGCAGTCGATTACGGCTACGATCCGAAGGCGTCTTCCCAACTCGTCGCGCGGGCCAAGGAGCAGATGCGTCGCGAGGAAGCGGCGCGCAAACGCGCCTCCGAAATTGCCAAGGAGAAGGAAGAGGACGCCAAGAAGAGGCAAGAGGAAGAGGCTAAGCAGGCGGCTGTCGACGCCAAGAAGGCCGAGGAGGATAAAGCCAAGGCCGAGGCTGACGCGAAGGCCGCGGCGGCTTCGGGCCAAGCCCCGGCCAACCCTGGTGCCACGTCGGACACCGCCAAGCAACAGTCCAACCAGGCGTATGGCGACGGCATGATATTCTTCCAGCAAGGTAACTACGATAAAGCCCGCGAGAAATTCCTCCAGGCCAAGCAGCTGGATCCCGGCAACGCCGACGCGGCCAGCGGTCTGGAACGCATCGAAAAACTTTACGGAGCTGGGCAGTGAAACTCTCGTACAAATGGTTTCTTTGGTTCACGGGCATCGGTATTTATGTGATGTTCTTGGGCGGGATTTTCTACTACAACCTCTTCAAGTGGACTTTCGACGAGAAGCTCAAGCAAGAGTCAATTGATATGGTGCGCCTCTACGCCCCAACATTGATCGAGGGGCTTTCGCGCAACCAAGGCGTGATCACGATGGGCGAGTTCGACACCGTGTCCCGATTTTCGAAGGACGATCGGATCGCGTCGCTTGTCTACCTTAATAAATACGGCGAAGTCCGCTGGTTTAAGGACGCCTCGATGATCACCAAGACGTTCGAGGATTTCACCAAGCAGGTGACGCTGCCGACCGACGCCATCGAGCAGGCCTGGCTGTCGAAAACCCCGATCGTGCGCGCGGTGCCGAACATGCCCTTGTATGACATCGCAATTCCACTAGCGTTGCGCGGCGACGTGCTGGGCGTTCTCGACATGCAGGTGAGCCGCGAGGGCGTGGTCAAGGTCATCAACAAGGCGATGAACAAGTACGCCATCGGTGCGGTCGGCGTTTTGCTGCTGCTCGGCATACCGTTGTATTTTTTCCTGCATCATTTCGTCTTAAGCCCGATTTTAAATCTGCGCGACGCGGTCGAATCGATTTCCTTTAAGACTTTGGACCTAAGGTTCACTCCACCCGGCGACGAAATCGGGGAACTCGCCGGCGTGCTGGGCATCTTCCTTTCCAAAGTAAAGGCCGAGATCGCCAATTCGATGGTGAAGGAAAAACAGCGGGGCGCCGCCGAAGCACGTTGGTGGGAGTCGATCCTGCGCGCGGTCGTTTCTAAAAATCACCGCGCGATCGTGGTAGACGAGGACAACACCGTTCTCTACACGAGTTTCTCGATCACCGGAACCGGGACGAGCGACGGTAAAATGCACTTGCTCGACGTAATCGACAGCCAGCAACAGGAAGTGCTACGTTTGGTTAGCGTCGCCCTGGATAATCCCAATCAGGTAAAGGAAGCCGATACCATGTTCCGTGCCGAGCCCTGCCACGTCAAGGCCGTCCATCTGGTGGAAGATGGCGATATCAAGCGCACGCTGATCCTCTTCGAACCGAAAGCCGTCGGCGCCCGCCGCTGACGCCATGACCGCACTTCTCACCGCCGCCGAGTGCTTCAAATGCCTTCACCCGCTGGTGTTGCGCGCGGGCCAATGCGCGGAGTGCGGACACCCGCCCATGAAGGTTCTCGACCATGCCGACGAGCTGCCGCTGCAGTTTCTCGTTTCCGTCGCGGACAGGATGGGTTTGAGTCAGCTGATCCGCGAAGCGAAACTTGGCAGCGTCCAAGTCGACTTTAATTTCAACGAACTGTCGCGCGGCAAATTCGAGGCCCTCCTCACTCGGTTCGAACGCGCGCCCACCGCCTACAATGAGCTTGCATTGAAGATCGCGGAGCATCCGCTCGCGACGCCAAGTCCCAATGCGATGGGGATGATGCCCGGCGTTGATCAGCCGGAAGCGGAGGCACTCGACCAGTTGCGTCGTCTTATTTTCGAACCGATTCGTGCGGCGGTGCAGGCGCAAATCGGTCAATTCAGCGCGACCGACCCGGAGTGGGAAGTAATCATGCCGTATGCCTTACTGCCGGCCAAGGTCGCGTAATCACGGGAGCGCACCAAGCGGCTCACTGCGTTCAATTTGGTGGCCGATCTCGGTGAGCGCAAATGGCTGACGGAACATCTCGAGCGTGGGCATCTTCGCCTGTTGAAGGAAACTTCCGCGGACACCGCCACCCGATTGCATGCGGCCGAAGTGCATGCGGGTCCTGTGGATGTTCAGAAATTGGCGCAGACCATGTTTTTCCTTTGGACAGGTGAAGGCGAATCTCTATTCCTCAAGAGGATCGACGAGCTCAAGGTCGCCGCGCGCAATGATGCCGAGGCCTACGTGCCCACGGTCAATAACGGCATTTATTTGGAAAACTTGGTCCAGTTGTTGAGTTGGCGCTCCTTTCGCCTCGACACTGCCGCCGGAAAGAAGGCGCCGATGCGGCGACGGCTTAACCTTGATTCCATCCGCAAGATGATCGAGCCGTTGGCCGGCCAATATGCGCCGCTGGACCCGTGGATTGCCATCGCGATGATCGAGGTGAGGCAAGTCCCATCCAAAGAATTAGTCTCTGCCCTCGACGAACGCTGCGTCGGTGACGCGCAATTCCGCCTTTTGCGCGCCCTGGTGACCCGTCCTTACGATGGCGTCAAGGTCGCGGAATTAATCGCATCCGAACCCCAATTTGTGCCGCTGGCCTGGATGACGAAAACTGATACGCCGGAAATAACGATTTCGCTGCTTGATAAGCAGGTCCTTGCCCCGGAAGACTTCGACTTGCTCGCCGAGTCCGCTCGGAAGGCGTTAAACCAGCTGAAGGAAAACGCGGCGGCCCGAGTCGCTGAAAAAACGGTGCGGGCAATCCGTCGCCATATCCTAGAAGTCATCCAACAACCCTGTTGAACCTGCTATGATCGCGTCTTCCGCCGAGGAATGCCTGTTGAACAGGGAGACGACACATGGCCTGGCGAGAACTGACCGAGAAGCAGTGGGTGGAAGTCAGCAAACAACTTCCC
>JANPGH010000002.1:0-2010 GCA_031423795.1 Elusimicrobiota bacterium
GCGGCGCGGTTTGGCCGTTCCCCTCTCCCAGTTGACGCCCTCTCCAAGCCCGGACGACCATTCAGGGCAGGCCGCAGCGGATTGGCGGTACTGGGTCGAGATGGGGTACGAGTTCTGATGGGCGCTTGAGGCATTCTCAGGCTGACATCCGGTGTCCCTTCGGGACTGGTCGAGCGGTGGAATGAGATTCCTCCGAATCTCATTCCATCCGGAGCGTAAATCGAGTACTCTCAAGGGGAATGTCCCTCCCCACGGACCCAGTCCAGGCCCACGTCCGCATCATCGAGATGAAGGACCACACCACCGCCGCGCACACGTGGCGGGTGGTGTTGTACAGCCGCGCTCTGGCGGAGTATTTCGGGCTTGGGGCGCAGGAGATCGGGCGGCTGAGCGTGGCGGCCGCGCTGCACGACATGGGCAAGATCGATGTGCCCGACGAAATCCTGCAGAAGCCCGGGAAGCTCACGGCGGATGAGTTTGAGGTGGTGAAAACGCACACGACCAGCGGGCACGAGCGGCTGGTGGAGATGGGGGAGGATGACCCGCTGATTCTGGACCTGGTCCGGCACCATCACGAGCGGTTTGATGGGGATGGGTATCCCGATGGGCTTCGGGGCGGGGCGATCTCGGCCGCGGCGAGGCAGTTCTCGGTGGTGGATACGTTCGATGCGCTCACGAGCATCCGGCCGTATCGCAGCGCGACGGGGCCGGAGGCGGAGCGGGCGGCGATCCGGGAGCTGCGCGAGGGCATCGGGACGCGCTATTGCGCGACGAGCGTGGAGGCGTTCGTGAAGCTCTATCAGAGCGGCGACCTGGCGTGGATTTCGGAGCATTTCCACGATCGGAGCGAGGTCCCGAAGTTCGCGGGCGAGCCATCTGTCGAAGAGGCGCAGCGGTGCTTGCGGGCAAAGTGATATGGTGCCCTTCGCGCGGGGAATGAAATCCCGGGCGCTCTCGGACGTTTGAAAAAATGGAGCGTGGGCGCACAGAGCCACGATGGATCACTCCGGGGCCGCCCGCCGGATCGCGTGCGGCCACTCTCACGGAACGGTCACGGACCTGATGGTGCGCTCCCGGAATGGAGTCCCTCCCATGCGCATGCAAGCAAGAGAGCCGATGCCTCGAGCCCCCGGCATGGAAGCCGGCGAGATCGAGCGAGGCGTGTTCTTCATCGTCGGCGTGCCGCGATCTGGAACGACGATCCTGCGAAAGATGCTCGGCGCGCATCCGCGGATGTGGGTGCCCAACGAGTCCGAGTTTTTCATGCGTGTCCCGCGGACCTCGGATGCCCGGGAGCTTCGGCGCGCGTTCCTGGTCTACGCGGGCTCGGAGCAGTTTGCCCAGCAGGGCGTGGACGCGGCCGAACTTCTCGAGGCCATCGACTCCGGGCGCTGCGTCGATCGCGGGTCGCTGTTTCTCGAGATGATGCGGCTCCAGGCGGGGCGCGCGGGGAAGGCCCGCGTCGGGGAGAAGAGCCCCCACCACTGCCGGCACGTCGAGCGGATCGCTCAGGAGCTGCCGAGCGCGAAGTTCATCCATGTCAGCCGCGACCCGCGGGATGTCGCGGCATCGTCGGTGCTGACGCCGTGGACGTGCCACTCGATCGTGGCGCACACCAAGGGGTGGGCGGCGATCCAGCGCGAGCACCGGCGGCTGATGGGGGTCATGGAGCCCGAGCGGTACACGGAGGTCCGGTTCGATCGGCTCGTCGGGTCGCCCGAGACGGAGCTCAGACGCCTGTGCGGGTTCCTGGGAGAGGAGTTCACGCCCCAAATGCTGCTGCCCCTTGATCGCGGCGCGCCCGGTCGGTTCCGCGAGCGGTTGGCGCTCCGGCAGGTGCGCACCGTGCAGCGGATCGCGGGAGCGGAGATGGACCGGCTCGAGTGCGCACGGGTCCAGACGCCCGAGCGATTCGCATGGACGTGCGCGGACTGGGCGGAGACGTGCGCGATCCGGGTGTCGCGGCTCGGCCGGAGCATCAGAAAGAGGCTGGGGCTCGTGGCCGGCGCG
>JANPGH010000003.1:0-16000 GCA_031423795.1 Elusimicrobiota bacterium
GCGGGTATGCTCGCTCCTCACTCCTTGGCTCGCTCCAAAATCATCTCGACCAAATTGATCATATTATTGTGTCATGACCCCACGGAGGCCGCCCATGTCTGACTTTCAAAAAACCATCGTCGAGCAGCTCCGCGAAAGCGCCGCGGTCCTGACCGAGACGGCGAAACTTGCTCCCGAAATCAACGCGGTGGCCGACGTCCTGCTCCGGTGCTACCGCGGCGGCGGAAAGCTACTCACCTTCGGCAACGGCGGATCCTCCTGCGATGCCCAGAATTTTGCCGACGAGCTCGTCGGCCGCTACCGCCGCAATCGGCCGCCGCTGTCAGCGCTGGCTCTGACCGTCAATCAAGGCGACCTGACCTCGATCGCCAACGACTTCGGTTATGAGGAAGTGTTTGCCCGCCAACTTCGCGCGCACGCTCGTCGCGGCGACGTCGCCGTCGCGATCTCGACTTCCGGCAATTCGTCGAACGTGCTCAAAGCCATCGCTGCCGCGCGCGAGATCGGTGTCACCGTCGTGGGCCTTAGCGGCCGCGCTGGCGGCAAGATGAAGGCAGGGTGCGACCACTGCCTGTGCATCCCCTCCGATTCAACCGCGCGCATTCAAGAAGCGCACATCACCGTGATCCAAATCTGGTGCGGCATTTTAGAAGACGCGCTGTTTCCCGATGCCCCTCTCGCTCATGCGTAAAATCAAATTCTCCGCCGGCAAGATTTTGCCGCTCAAAAAATTGATGACCTTGCGCGAGCTGTGGCGCTGGGAAGGCCGCGAGGTCGTCTTCACCAATGGCGTGTTCGACATCCTCCACGCCGGACACGTGAAAGTCCTGGAACAGGCGAAAGCCCAAGGCGATTTGCTGGTCGTGGGGATCAACACGGACGTGTCCGTCCGTTCCTTAGACAAGGCCCCCGGCCGCCCGATCAACGTCTGGAACGATCGCGCCGAGATCGTCGCCGCCTTGGGATGTGTCGACGCCGTCGTCGGATTTTCCGAAAGCACCCCGGAACGCCTGATGTCCCGTCTGCGTCCCGACGTGCAGGTCAAGGGTGGAGACTACAAGCCGTCCGACCTGCCCGAGTCCAAGCACGCCGGCCGCGTCGTCATCATCCCCTTCAAAAAAGGCTATTCGACCACGAGCCTGATCAAACGCCTCCAGGGTCTGCGCTGATCGTCGTGACAATTTAAACCGATTTTTTACTCTTGAGGTCTTGACGAGACGTCTCAATGGCCCTATCGTAGGATCAGTCGGAGAAGCCTAATATGAAAAACGCGAATCACTGGCTGCTTGCAATCGTCTCTGCGATCTCGCTGGATGCGCACAGCGGATTCTGTGCGACCAACGCAAATGCCTCGACCCCCGCGAGCCCACCCTCGGGATTTTCATTCATGGATTCAAGAGCCGTGAACCCTTCCTATAGTCCATCCTTGCCGGATGCCGATTCTGCCAACCCCGCGGCCGCGCCGGCGATGGCAGTTAAAAATATGCCGCCACCCCCGCCGGCTCCTACTGTTGAACCCGCAAGCCCCGAAAGCTCCGCGAACACCCCGGCCTCAAATCCGCCGTTGTCGGCGCAGGCTGCGCCCGCGTCCGGCCGGCAAAAGATCTTTGTGCCGCGCAGCTCCAAAATCCAGGAATAAGTCGCGCCGACGCAGACGACGCCCCTTATTTCAGTTTTTCACCGGCTCGTGCTTCATCGGCTCGGCCTTCGGCGCTTCGGCCTGGATTGTCCCGCCATTGGACGCCCTCAAGGTTTTGGCCTGATCGATCGCTTCCTGGACCTTCTCCAAGTTGCGCGATTTCGGATGCTTGGTTTTGAAGTCCTCGAGAGCCTTGATGCCGTCGTCAGTTTTATCGCGCAGGATCAGGTCGACGGCAGCGGCGAATTCCGCGTCCTCGGCTGCGGCGGCGACCTCTTTTTTGGCGCGCGCGTCACCCTTCAAGATCGGTTCGTTCGGGTCGGCCAGCGCGGTTTTCTGGTTCGCGCCGCGCACCGCGGCGACGGCACCCACCCGCCCTTTCTTGCGATGGCCCGAAACGGCAGAGGTCGTCAACGACTCCTTTAGGTGCTTAAAGAACGTCATGACCGACTGCTTCGACGTAGGCTTGGCGGCCTCTTGGGCGCGCACGACACCGGCAAGCGACAACGTCAGCAATACAGCGGCGACGAATTTTGCGTTCATGTTCATTCCTCCTTTAATCCGTTGAGCAGACTTGCGACGTACGGCTTGTACGCCGGAGTGGCGGCGGCGGCTTTCGCGCCGTATTGCCGCGCCTTATCGTCTTGCTTGAGCTTCAGGGCGGTTTTGGTGAGATTGAGCCAAACGTCGCCGTCGGATGCGGCATTTTGGGACGCCTGCAAGTATTTCTGCTCCGCCGACACGAAGTCGCCAATGAGGAAGGCCACACTCGCCAGATTGTTTAGCGCCGCGGCGTTCTTCGGATCCGCGGCGATTACTTTTTTGAACTGCGCTGTGGCGGCTTCCGAGTCGCCGTACTGGAGGTCAGCCAGACCCAACTGGACGCGAAGCTCGGTGTCCTGAGGATTTTTCTTGAGCTTGTCGCCGAGTGCTTTTTTGAGCGCGGAGTGGCGCTGCTTGGCGAGGATGGCGACCTGGGCGTCGTATCGTTTCTCCAAAGCAGTGGCGTCGGGAAGCGCGGGGGTGAATTCAGTCGCCGGCATGCTGACGGGCTCGTATTCCTCGAACGCCTTCTCGACGTCGATAATTTTCACCCGATTCTTCTCGGCTTCGGCTTTGTAGGCGTAGGCGCCTTTCGAGAGGGCTTCGTCGAAGGGTTTGCCGATATAAGTTACCTCGATCGGAGCCCATAGCGAACCCCCGTGCTCGACAAGCATGTCGTTGGCAAGTCCTGCGTCTGCCGCATCCTCAGCCTCGGTGTCGAACATCAGCGTGATGTGCCCCGGATAGTCCAACATCGCGACGCGCACCTCATTGTCCTGGAGCAACGCCGCGTACAAAGAGGTTAGGTCTGAGCACTGGCCCGTTCTCCTCTTCAAGGTATCGCGTGGATATTGCGTGTAGTCGACGGGAAAGTTCGGATCGTCATGCGCGGTCTCAAACGGGTTGGCCGGATTGGCCGCGAACTTAACCCCGTACTCGCCGATCGCATTCCACAGGCGCATCGCCTTGAGCACGTTCGGGTTGAGAGCGGAGGCCTTGCGGTTCTTGTAATCGGCGCTGACGGCAGCCTTAAAGTCCTTGAGCGGAGTGTCCTTGTAGGTGATGAAGTTTGCGAGCTTGCGCGTGTCGTCCCACGTGATTGCGTTGCGGGAATACAAACGCAGCGGCTTCGTCAATGACACGGACTTCGGCTCCTCGTTCTGGTAATAATTGAGAGAGAACTCGGCCTGGATCGGCGTGTCCTCGGTCACCTCGAGAACCCGGTTGTTCAGCGTCGCGCTCAGCGGGATCTCGACGACTTGCTTGGGCTCAAGCCGGGCGATCTCGGTGTCGAACCCGAAATCCATGTAGTCCTTGAGCTTGAAGGTTACCTTCACCTTCAAAAACGGGACGTTCGTGTTGTTGGTCACCGTTACCTTGCCCATCGGGTGCTTCAAATACCACTTATAATTCGCCGCGAAGATATTGCCTATCGTCACCGTGGAAATTTCAATCGGCGCCCGATTGTTTGCTCCGGCCACCGTGACTTCGATCGCGCGGCCACGCGGCCCGACGTCCTTCGTCTTAGACACTGTTGCCACGCGGTACCAATACTTCTGCAGCGCTGTGACCTCCGAGTCGGTGTATTTCTCGTCGGTCGCGGTTCCGATCGCGACGAACGGTCCGCCCGGCTGACTGGAACGAAATACCTGGTAACCGGCCTGCCACGGGTCCAAGACCGCAGCCCAGCTCAAGCTGACCGTGCCTTCCCTGGTCGCGTTAACGAGACCGGCCGGCGCCGCCAACAAGGGATGAAGGTCGAACGACACGACTTTTCCCTTGCCCTTGTCCGAAATGACGAGGCGCTGGCCTTGGATCGCAATCGCGGAAGGCGCGGTGAGTTCTCGCTCCGCCCGGCCGGCGGCGAAAAAGTCCGTCAACCATTTCCCGTCGCGCGTATGCACGCTGACGCGCTTGAGTTCGCCGTCGAGTGTGTATAGGTAATTTTCTCCGTCGAACGCGATCGATACCGGCGCCGAAAACTGACCCGCGCCGCTGCCCTCCTCGCCCCACGCCGCAAGGAATGCGCCTGACGGTTCGCATTTGAAAACTTTTTTCAACGTCTTGTCGACGAAATAAAGGAACCCGGCCTTGTCCCAGGCCACGGCCACCGGCTCCTGCAGTTCGTAGGATCCTACTTTGGGCCCGATGCTGAACACGAACACGCCTTCCGGGCTGAACGCGTCGATGCGGCGGTTTCCCGTGTCCGCGACGTAAATCGTCCCGTCGTCGTTGATCGCAACCCCGCTGGGCCGGATCATCCGGCCTTCCCGAGATTTGCTGTCGAAAAATCCCGTCGATTCGCCGATATTGGCCTGCCACTTTCCTTCAATCGAAAACTTCTGCAATCGGTTTCCCGGGGTATCCGACGTGAATATTCCCAGTTTATCGCTGATCGCCAAGCCGCCGGAGGATCGCGTGACGTCCCCGCCTTTTCCTTTCGCTGTTCCGAAATGCCTTTTGACGCCACCGTTAGGCCCCAACTCGACGAACGGGCCGCCCTGCGGCAAATAGGCGTACATCGAGTCGCCGTGCGCCGCCAAAACGTTGGCGGTCACCGGCCATTCACGCGACGGCCCCGTCACCGAGAGTTTCGACGCCGCGTTAATGGGGACCAAGGTCGTCTTGAGCTTATTGGTCAGTTCGATGCGCTGGATGCGGCTGTTACCCGTGTCCATGACGAGGATCGCGCCGTCTGCAGCGATGGCGATGCCCTCCGACTTCTTCATCTGGCCGACGCCATTGCCGTACGAGCCGAACTTCCCGATCGGCTGGCCTTCCGGCGATTCTTCGATGACCTTGCCGTTGCGACCGTCGAGGAAATACAGGAATCCATAGGCGTCGACGGCTAAGTCATTGCCATTCAGCGAGAATTCGCGCATCACCCGCGCCGCGGCGTCGAATTTTTGGACGCGGTCATTGCCCGCGTCCACCACGTAAACCTGGTCAGCGGAGTCGACGGCGACGCGCGTAGGTTTGCGGAGTTGCCCGGGCAACTTGCCAGGTGCTCCGATTTGGTAAAGGAGAATTCCCTCCTCGGTGAACACCTGGACCCGGTCATTGCCGGTGTCGGCCACGTAAATGCGGCCGTCCGCGCCCAGCGCGATCGACTGGGGATTACGCAACCGGCCCGCCTCCGAGCCCTTCTCACCGAACGCGTAGACGAAAGCGCCGTCGCGGTCGAAAATCTGGATGCGGTTGTGGCCCGCGTCGGCGACATAGACCTTCCCCGCCGGCCCTACCGCGACGCCGCGAGGCTCGCTGAAGAACGCCGGCTTGTCTCCAGGCCCGCCCACGCTCTTGAGAAATTTTCCGCTCGCATCATAAATCAACAGCGCGTTCTTCTTTTCATCGACGACGTAAAGTCGGTCCACGGAGGACGAAGCGGCGACGGGTCGAGCCATTTCCGGGCCCTTGATCGCCTCGCGGAACTTGATCAAATCATAGGCGACAGCGCCCGACGTAAGCGACCAGAGCGCGACACTCAAGAGTGCTGTTTTCATGCTGAGACGGCCTCCTTAATCAACGCGTTGACCAGCGCGGGGTTCGCCTTACCCCGGGACAGCTTCATCACGGCTCCGACGATGGCTCCGATCGCGGCGGACTTGCCACTTTTAAGGTCTGCGGCAGCCTTAGGGTTCTCTGTCAACGCCTGCCGCACCCAGTCTCGCACCTGCTTGTCATCGGACACTTGAGAAAGACCCAGTTCGTCGACCAAGGCCTGGGGATCCTTTCCAGTCTCCCACATTTTTCCGAAAACGTCCTTGGCGCCCTTGCTGGAAAGTGTTCCGCCGGCGACAAGTCCAGCCAGGCGGCCCAAATGCGCCGGCGGGAAAGGCGCTTCCCCCACCTTCTTATTCTCCGCGTTGAGTCGCGCGAGCATCTCGGTCGACAGCAGGTTGGCGACGGTTTTAGCAGCGGTTTTCGGCGCCGAGGAAACCGCGTTCTCGAAAAATTCCGACAGCGCGCGGTCGGCGGTCAACACCTCGGCGTCATAAGCCGAGAGGCCGAGTGCTGCGGTAAATCGCGCGCGCTTGACGGCCGGCAGCTCCGGCATCGCAGCGGCAATCAACGCTAAGCGCTCCGGGGCGGCGGTCAGCGGCACCAGGTCCGGGTCGGGGAAATAACGGTAGTCGTGGGCGTCTTCCTTGGAGCGCATGGACGCGGTGGCCTGCTTTTCAGCATTCCACAACCGCGTCTCTTGAATAATGCGGCCGCCGGACTCGACGATTTCAACTTGGCGCCGGAACTCATACTCGATGGCGTCCTTCACGTTTTTAAACGAATTTAGATTCTTAATTTCGGCGCGCGTGCCGAACTTTTCCTGGCCGACGGGACGCACCGACACGTTCGCATCGCAACGCATCTCGCCCTTTTCCATGTCGCAGCGCGAGGCGCCGACGAATTGGATGATTTCCTTCAGCGCGCTCAGGTAGGCGTAGGCCTCTTCCGACGTGCGCATTTCGGGCTCCGAGACGATTTCGATCAGCGGAATCCCCGCGCGGTTTAAGTCGACGAGGGAGCCGTCGATCTTGAGCGCGCCCATCTCGTGCAGGAGTTTTCCGGCGTCCTCCTCCATGTGGATGCGCGTGATCCCGATGGTCTTCGCAGCGCCGCCATGAGGCGTGATTGCAAGCTTCCCGTGCTCTGAAAACGGCTGGTCATATTGGGAAATCTGGTAGGCCTTGGGCAGGTCCGGATAAAAATAATTTTTGCGGGCAAAAATTGACTGCGCGTTGAGCCGGCAATCGAGCGCGAGAGCGGCGCGATAGGCGAGCTCGACAGCCCTCTCATTGAGCACGGGCAGCACGCCGGGCTGCGCCGTACACACCGGGCAAATGCGGCTGTTCGGCGCCTCGCCGAACCCATCGGTCGCGCAGGAGCAGAACAGCTTCGAGCGGGTCGCGAGTTGGCAGTGAACTTCGAGACCGATGACGAGTTCGTACTGTTTCATGGTTTCTTCAAGTAGCGCTTGATCAAACGCAAGTCGCTGGGATATGTCAGCCGGCGCGAGGCGGTTTTGGCGTCCACCCACTTGGTCTCGCGGATCTCGTCGGCGTCGGGGTCGCCGACCTTCTCGAGGGGCTCCATCCGGTACCAACGCACGATCTTGTCCACCGGACGCCCGTCGCGCTCGAAACTGTAGCGGACCTCGGCGAAACGGCCTCGGCCCCGGCATTTCCACCCCGTTTCCTCTTCGACTTCGCGCAGCGCCGCCTGTTTCCAGGTTTCGCCTTTTTCAAGATGGCCTTTGGGGAACGTCCACACGACGCGGCCCTCGAGGTTCTTCATTTGCACCAACAGTACTTTCCCGCGACGCTCGACCAGCCCGCCCGCGGCGAATTCCTTTCCCGTCCTCATTTCAGCACCGGGAAGGGGCGCGCCGCTTCGAATGCGCGCGCGACGGCCAGTAGCCGCTCGTCGCCGAATTTGTCGGCGATCAGCTGCAGGCCTAACGGCAGGCCATCCTTTGATAAGCCGCACGGCAACGATAGGCTGGCGTTGCCCGCCATGTTCGACGGGATCGTGAATACGTCAGACAAGTACATCGCGACGGGGTCCGCGGTCTTGTCGCCGAAGCGGAAAGGTGGCGTCGGCGTGGTCGGGCATGCGATCAGGTCGACTTCCTTGAAAACGTTCTTGAAGTCCTCGGCCATCAACGTGCGCACCCTTTGTGCTTTCGCGTAGTAGGCGTCGTAATAGCCGGAGCTGAGCGCATACGTACCGAGCATGATCCGTCTTTTCACCTCGGGACCGAAGCCGGCGCCGCGCGTGAACTCGTAGACCTCCTCAAGCGAAGAGGCGGAGCGGTCAACGAAGCCATAGCGGATCCCGTCGAAACGGGCCAGATTTGAAGATGCCTCGCACGGTGCGACGATGTAGTAGCTTGCGATCGCGTACTTGGTGTGCGGTAGCGAGACGTCCTTGACCGAAGCGCCTTGCGCTCGCAGCGTCTCAACTCCGGCGCGCACCGCGCGTTCCACTTCTGGCGCAAGTCCCGCGATGAAATACTCCTTCGGCAAGCCGATGCGCATGCCTTTGAGGTCACGCGGAGCGGGTGCTACGACGGGAGCGGGGCGATTGGCCGATGTCGAGTCCCGAGGATCGTGCCCGCCGATCACCGACAGCGCGAGAGCGGCATCCTCGGCGGTGCGGGTGAACGGTCCGATTTGATCGAGTGAGGACGCGAAAGCCACCAAGCCGTAGCGCGACACGGCTCCGTATGTCGGCTTAAGCCCGACAACCCCGCAGAACGCCGCGGGCTGGCGGATGGAACCGCCGGTATCGCTGCCCAATGCGATCGCGCAGAAGCGCGCTGCCGCCGCCGCGGCCGAACCGCCGGATGAGCCGCCGGGCACGCAGCGCGCATCCCATGGGTTCGTCGTTTTTTGAAACGCCGAATTTTCCGTGGAGGAACCCATCGCAAATTCGTCGAGATTCGTTTTGCCGACGAAAACGGCGTCTGCGGCCTTGAGGCGAGCGACGACCGTGGCATCATAAGCAGCAACATGTCCTTTGAGAATTTTAGACGCGCACGTCGTCTCGACCCCGGTTAGCTGGAGGTTGTCTTTGAGCGCCACCGGAACTCCGGCCAAGGCGCCGAGAGCCTGCCCGGCCTTGCGTTTCTCGTCGACAGCGCGCGCTTGGGCGAGCGCCAGATCTTTGGTAACCGCCAAGAACGCCTTTACCGTCGGCTCGAGCGCCGCGATGCGCGTAAGCGCTGCGCGCGTCACGGCCTCGGCGGTGATTTCGCCTTTTTTGACCGCGTCGGCGGTATGCGATGCGGAGAGTAGAGTCAGGTCTTGGCTCATTGGATGAATTGAGTTTCTTCCGCCCCGGTGTTACGTTCGGCCGGGGGCAGACCTTTGGACGGGGCCATTTTAGGCGACTCCGCCGCGGTCTTCGTCGGCGCAGCCGCGGCGGCGGAGTCGTTAAGAGCGTCGATTGCGCTTTGAATCTTCTCGCGTCGAGTCGAGTCAAGCTCAAGCGCCTTGTGCAGGTCCGACAGCGCCCCCGCCTTGTCGCCGCTTGCTGCGCGCGCTTGGCCGCGATTGACGTAGGCCAAGCCTCGGCGCGGATCAAGCCCAATGACTGCGGTCAAATCCTCGATGCTGCCCGAATAGTCGTTGAGCAAATAACGAACGTTGCCGCGCGTATAGAGCGCTTCCACGTAATCGGGATGAGCCTGGAGGAAGGCCGTGAGGGCCGCCTGCGCGCCGGGATAATCCTTGAGCTCGCGCAACGCCTTCGCTCGGTAAAAATGAGCCCAAGAAAACCGCGGGTTGATCGCCGCGACCGCGGCATAATCGGCGACGGAGCCCCGATAATCGTGCAGACGATCTTTGACCGAGCCCCGCATTAAAAGTGCCGCTGCGCAACGGGCGTCGCGCGCGATGGCCTCGTCCAACGGCTGGAGCGCTTCCCGCGCCCGCCCCTGTCCGGACTGCACGGAACCTTCGCCAAGCGGCCCATAAACGGCGGTCCGATCCGCCTCGTCGGCTGCTTTGAAATCAACCAAGGCGCCGGCATAATCCTTGAGGATCAGCCGCGCTTGGCCGCGAGCCACGTAAGAAACGACGTCGTCCGGATTGAGTTTCGCGGCCAACTGCGCGTCGGAGCGCGCGCCGGCGACATCGCCGAGAGTCGCCCGGCACGCCGAGCGATGTCCGGCGGCAGTTTTCCACGTCGGATATTTATCCAGCGCCGCGTCGAAGAGGTTCAGCGCCGCGGTCAAGTCCAGCCGGTGATACGCCTGGATCGCCGCGGTGAGCGTTTTTTTGGCCGCCGCGTCGGGTGCCGCCAACCGCGGGGCGGCTAGCACGGGGAGGGCGAGCGCCGTCGACACCAGGGCTACGATCATGCGATGACTTTGCGCACCTTGAAATAGGGTCCGTCACGGTCGGGCGCGTTTTCGAGCAGTCGTTCGCGCTCTTCAAACGTGCGCGGTTCATCCGGACGCGTCACGTCGCTGACGCCGAGCACCGAGGTCGTCGGAGCGACGTTCTTGGTGTCCAACGCGCCAAGCTCCGTCATCGCATCGAGAATTTTCGTCAGCTGGTCGCGATACAGACCGACTTCCCCGTCGGTCAGGCGCAAGCGCGCGAGCTTGGCGATTTTGCGAACTTCGTCGTCGGAGATGCTCATGCGGGCTCCAAGGGCGCGTAGCGGGTCAACAGCTTCGCCACGCGGCCATCGTCGAACCGGACCGTGACCTTCATCGTTTCACCGGCCCCGGACACATCGGCGACCACGCCGCGGCCGAAACTAGGATGTTGGACTCTTTGGCCAGTCTTGAATCCCTTGACCGATGCGCGCACGGCCGGAAACGCGCCCTGCGTCGGCGCGGTGGGCGCCCAGCGCGCGGTGGATGGAAGCGAGTCCCGCTGGCCAAAGAGTTTTGCTTCTAAGATAAAGCGCGAAGGCAGGCTTGCCGCCACTTGGCCGAACAACCGCCGGGTGGCCGCGTAGGACATGTACAGGCGCTCTCGCGCGCGGGTAATGCCAACGTAGCAGAGCCGGCGCTCTTCCTCGAGATCGTCGGGGGTGGCGTTACCTCCGCCGATCGGGAAAAGGCCTTCTTCCAAACCAGTCAGGAATACGACTGGATACTCAAGGCCCTTAGCCAAGTGAATGGTCATCAGCGTGACCGCGGGGGCGCTCTCGTCGTATTTGTCTAAGTCTGTTTGCAGGGAAATATCCTCAAGATAACGACCCAATTCGCTTTTACTGCCCTCGGATTTAACGCGCTCGTCGTACTCCTTAACCGCGTTGACTAACTCCTGGATGTTGTTAATGCGGTTGACGGCATCTGGATCGGAGTCGACCTCCGACTCGAGCCACGCGAGGTAGCCGGTCGCTTCCAAAATCACCGCCATCGCTCCGCCCGCGGGCATGTCGATCGCCGCTTGGGTAAGGCGCGCGAAAGTCGACATCATCTCCGCGATCGAGGAATGCGCTTTCGGGCCCAAGCCCGCAATTTGGCCGTGCGCCCCGAACGCGTCCCACAAGGTCAGCCCGTGCTGGGCGCCGTAGGCCTCGACCAGCTCCAGGCTTTTGGCGCCGAGTCCCCGCGGCGGGCAGTTGACAATGCGCGACAAAGACACCGAGTCGCCGGGATTGACGACGACGCGCGCGTATGCCAGCGCGTCCTTGATTTCTTTGCGTTCGTAAAAGCGCACCGCGCCGACGATTTTATAGGCCATGCGCGCGCGGCGCATCGCCTCCTCGAAGGAGCGCGACTGAGCGTTCGTGCGGTAGAAGACCGCGACGTCCCGAAGCGAACGTCCGGCCTCAATCTCGTCGTTGATGCGGCGCACGACCCACGCCGCTTCCTCGCCCTCGTTCGGCAGTTCCTGGACGCGAATTTCGTCACCGGCCTCCGCCTCAGTCCACAGCTTTTTGGCCTTGCGTTGCTTATTGTGGTGAATCACCAGGCCGGCCGCTTCCAGGATGCGGCCCGTGGAACGGTAATTGCGCTCGAGTGTGACGACCTTCGTGTTCGGGAAATCCCGCTCGAACTCCAAAATGTTGCGAATATTCGCGCCGCGCCAGCTGTAAATCGACTGGTCGTCGTCGCCGACGACGCAGACATTTTTATGTTTCGCGGCCAATGTTTTGGTCAGTATGTACTGCGTGTGGTTGGTGTCTTGATACTCGTCGACCAACATGTGCGTGAATTGGTTCTGCCATTTTTCGCGGATGGCCGCGTCGTCGCGCAGCAGTTGGCAGGTGCGCAGCAGTAAGTCGCCGAAATCGAGCGCGCCGGCCTGCTCGAGCTTGCGCTGGTAGACCTTGTATATCTTCGCCGCGGTTTGGCGCGATTGGTCGATCGACGTCATCGCATGAATCTCGTAAGAGCCGGCGTCAAGCAAATCGTCTTTGGCCCGGGAGATCAGGCTCACGTACAGGCCCGCCTTGCTCTTCTGGTCGTCGAGTCCAAGCTCCTTCATCGACTCGGTGACGAGCTTCTTCTGGTCGGACTGGTCGTAAATGGTGAAATGCCGCGGCAAGCCCAGCGCGGCGTGGTGCTCGCGCAAAAAGCGTGCGCCAAACGCGTGGAAGGTGAATACCCACACCTTCGACCCGGCGCCCGGCGCTAGCTCCTCGATGCGGCGGCGCATTTCGGCGGCCGCCTTGTTGGTGAACGTCACCGCGAGAATATGTTCCGGTGGCACGCCGGTCTCGATGAGACGCGCCACGCGGTACGTGATCACCCGCGTCATCCCGGTTCCCGCCCCGGCCAACACCAACAGAGGGCCATCCAAATGGGTGGCCCCCGCTTTCTGCTCGGCATTGAGTTTTTCGAGGTCGACGGCCATGAAAGGACCGCCGTCAATACGGCGGTTTGGTCATTCTACTAAATGCGGGACGCGGTGGCCCGAAATCCCTACGCACGGAATTCCGCACGCTGGTGTGTCCGGACCACAGTCAGAGCCTGTAATTCATGGGACTATCAGCGTGCGCTGGTGCGTCCGGACGCACTCACTGTGGCCGGCCACAGTCGCGGGGTGCGATCGACTTAGCGCGCGCCTGTATGCCTGCAATACTGCTCCATCTCGCGCAGGCTTTCGTCCAGCGAGCTTAACCCAACGCGGCGGCGGTTTTCATCCACAACTTTTAAGTCGGTGCCTTCATGATTTTGCAGCCGCGCGCGTTGTTCGGCGCATTCCTTTTGCGTGCCATACTCCTGCGGCCTGCCGTCCTTGACGGCCAGTCGATCGGTCAAAAAAGCGAGATCCTTCATGTCGACTTCGCCCTTCGGCAGCGCCTGCATCGCCGCCAGAACCCTTCTCTGAAAATCCGGTTTGCGGTCCGCGTGCTGCGCGATCAACCACGCCTGGTGAGCGGACTCTGTACCGAAAACTGATATGGTGAACCAGCGTCCGCCCCGGGTATCGAGTATTTTCTCCAAGGTTTCCGTATTTGGCGAGTCGATTTCACCAAGAAACTCATACAACCTGGTGCGATAAGCCGTTTCCTCATCGCCACCGAGGTCATGTTTTCCGCTCAACGTGTCCATAACCAGATTGCGTACATACTGATCGACGCCAACCATGGACTTTAATTGCCTTTTTATCCCATCTGAATTCGTCAGATCAGCCGGCTCGGATTTCAATTCTGCTTCCATCTCGGCCAAACGCTGCCGAATGATTTCAAGCTCTTTTTCGGCCCGGGGAAACTGGGGTGCAGCCTTGGTCGCGCGCGGGACAGCCGCAACCGCTAGCAGCGCACAAACCAATACTGCGCTAAAGTAATTATTGGTTTTCTTGTCGGAAGCGAGCATTGGCCCAACCTCCATTGAATTATGATGCCAGAACCCTGATTCCGCCAGGGCCACACCGCAAGATTGAAATTTAGGGCGAGACGGGAACTTTCGGCGAGTACAACTGGTTGGCGTAGTCCTTGACCATGCGCGACGCGCCGTAAACCGACGCGACGGAACGGATGGACTCCTTCATCACTTTGACCCAGCCGCGCGGGATAAGCAGCTCGTCGCGGTCGTAGTACAGCGGGATGATTTTCTGCTCCAGCGTGCGGTAAATGTCTTCAGCGTCGGCGCGGTCAGCGTCGGGACCGGAACCGCGGCCGCCGGCTTCGCCGATCGCCCACCCATTGGCTCCGTTGTAGCCCTCTTCCCACCAGCCGTCCAAGACCGAGAAGTTTGGAACGCCGTTGGCTCCGGCCTTTTCGCCGGAGGTGCCGCAGGCCTCGAGGGGCGCCAGCGGGTTATTGAGCCAAATGTCGACGCCTTGGACGAGATAGCGCGCGATGTGCATGTCGTAATCCTCGACAAAGGCGATGCGGCCGCCGAACGCGGGATCCTTGGCGAGGCGATATATCTGTTGAATGAGCGCCTTGCCGCCGTCGTCGGCGGGATGGGCCTTACCCGCGAACACGAGCTGGACCGGCCGCCATGGATCGAACAGCATTTTCTTGAGCCGCTCGATATCTTGCAGGATCAAGGTCGCGCGCTTATATCCCGCGAAGCGCCGCGCAAATCCTATGGTCAGCGCCGACTGGTCAAGCAGCGCGCCCCCAGCCAGCACCTGCGCCGGATCGTTTTTGTTCGACATCCAGCGCGAACGAGCACGGGCGCGCATCAAGTGCATGAGCGCGCTCTTATTGCGCTCATGCTGTAGCCACAACACATCGTCCGGGATGGCGGCGACCTTTGACCAAGTCGCCGGATCGTCCTCGAGCTCGCGCCAATCCTCGCCGAGATATCGATCATAAATCGAGCCGAGCTGATGCTGCACCCAGGTCGACAAGTGAACGCCGTTGGTAACGTGAGAGATCGGAACTTCCTCGACGGGACGCGACGGCCACAGGTTTTTCCACATTTCTCGAGACACCACGCCGTGGCGGCGGCTGACGGCGTTGCGTCGTCCCGCAAGCTTAAGCGCCAGCGCCGTCATGTTCCAACCCGAGCGGCCGGGCACGCGCGCGAAATCGAGGAATTGTTCCCGCTCCACTTTGAGCTGTGGCCAATAATCGGCGAAATACTCGCAAATCATTTCCTCGGCGAACACGTCGTGTCCCGCTTCGACCGGCGTGTGAGTGGTGAACACCGACATCTCGGCCACTTCGCGCTGGGCTTGGTCCAGGCTTTTGCCGCCAGCGACCTTCTCGCGCACCAGCTCCAAGAATAGAAAGGACGAGTGGCCCTCATTGGCGTGGAACACCGAGGGATGAATGCCCAGCGCTCGCAGCAACTGTACCCCGCCGATGCCCAGGATGATTTCCTGTCGTAAGCGGGTCGTACGATCGCCGCCGTAGAGGCGGCCGGAGATTTCACGATCAGCGGGCGAATTACCTTCGACGTTGGTGTCCATCAGGTACAGCGGAACGCGTCCGACCTGGATGCGCCAGGCTGCGATCTTGACCGTTCCCCGGCCGAGGGGAACCTCCAATATTAGTCGCCCACCCGAAGGCGCTTGGACAGGGCGAATGGGCGCGGAGTCCCAATCCAACGGCTCGTACACGTTTTGCTGCCAGCCGTCGGACGAGATATACTGCTGCACGTATCCTTGCGGATACATAAATCCGATGCCGATTAGCGGCACTCCCAAATCAGAAGCGGCTTTGCAATGGTCGCCCGCCAAAATTCCGAGCCCGCCAGAATAAATGCGCAGCGAGCTGTGTACGCCGAACTCGGCCGAAAAGTAGCCGACGTTCTGCCCCTTCATTTCGGGATGGGACTTTTCGAACCACGTGCCCTCGCCCGCCATATATTTATCGAAGGCGGCGATCACGGACTGATAGCGACTCATGAACGCAGGATCGTTGGGGAGTGCTTCCAGCCGCTCTTTCGGGCAACGCCGCAGCAGGCCCACGGGATTATGATGTAGTTCGGCCCAAAAGCTGCGATCGACGTCCTTTAACAAGGCGCGTGCCTCGGGGTGCCAGCTCCACCAAAGGTTATAGGACAGATCTTTCAGGCGGGCGATTTTTTCCGGGAGGCTCCAATCGTGATAGGAATCGGGGGTAGCCATCTCTAAATTCTACTCATTCTCGTCGTGTTGGACCAGCGTCGAGTATCCCTTAACGTTCAGAGGTCGCCGAGTGATTATATGTCTGTCGGGACCGCGGCGGTTTGACCGCCGCTTAGCCTCGCTCCGCGGCTTACGACGGAATCACGGATTGGACGCCGTCGTCGTTCGAAATCCCGACAGACATATAATCCTAGAAACGGCAGTTGGCCTCAATTTTTACATCTCCAGTCGTGCTAGCAAAATGGCGACATCCGGCCTTGTGACGTAGATTTGCGGACTTCCGGTAGGGGCAAAAATCTGTTCACCCTCAACGGTTGAGCGCAAC
>JANPGH010000004.1:0-26462 GCA_031423795.1 Elusimicrobiota bacterium
GTGGTAGGCATCTCGCAGGCATCGCTGTTTTCGCATCCGGCAATCGTGCCAGATTTTGTGACCGCCTTAAACGCTATTTCTTCGTCGAGAGCACCGCGCTTTTTACGCCGATTTCACCCACTCGCCGGGATGAAGACCCCAGATGATTCTATATGATGCGCTTGAATCAGCGTTCCCGGGACTTCTTGGAGTCGATTTGAAAAGCCGGGTTGAGCATGAGCACAATCATGAATTGGATCGACACCGGCGGGAATTGCAAGATGAAATTAAAAGAGCGCTGGCTGCATGGCGCAATGGATCGCCATTTGAGGCCTCTGCCGAGGAGGCTGACGGCGAAAGCATGGTGGCCGGTCACTTATCAGAAAAGAGAGTATCAGGACTAAAGCCTTTTTCGCGCGGACCACGTTCGACCGATTTAATAGCAAACCTCGAAAGGATGGGTTTTCACCAAGTCAATAATCAGAGGTTTGCTCACCCTTCCGGCGTCATCGTCGCGGATGCGCGCCGTGGCGAATTGACGCCAGGTTCGAGCGGTGGATTCACGTTTCGGCAGAGAATTTGGGGGAAGCTAAGTATTCTTAATCCGCAATGGATGATGGATCAAGATATACCCACAATTGTCGCGCATATAGACCAAATATTCGAGACCGATTTTGAGCCGGCAATCGTCTTTGACTTTCACCGGCCGCCAAAAGACATCCCTCACACAATTGCTCATGAAGGCGTTCATTTTGCGGATAGCTTAACATCGGCGGGGCGGTTGCGATTTGCGACGAAAATCGCGAATGCGTCGCTCAATCCGTTGTGGATAGCTGAATCCCTCGCCTATGATATTTTCACTGAATTGAGAGCTTATGCCGTTGACGTCCAACCCGGCGTTGTTTCGATCGTCGATCAGCTTCAACACTTCTTCGATAATAGCGATGATGACTACGTGGAAAGACACTTTCCTGCCATCATTGCAAACGCTACCGCGTTCATTGCGCAACTATTTCCCACTGTTGCGGGACATTATCTCGATCCAAAATCCGGAAATCCCATTGTTGTGGGACAAGAAGACCAGCAGAAAGCAGGCCGCATCTTAGCGGACCACATGCGACAGTACGGCCTGAAATCCAGGATCCTGATTCGTTCGGAAAATTAAGGCCTAAACCGCTCCCGCTCCGAGTGATTCGCTCACTTTGTCAAGTCTTGATGCGGGCGCGCGGTCCCGATGACATTGGATTTGACGTCGCTACCACAAAGCCCTGAGTCGTGAGCGGATCATATCGTTTGACGGGGTGTCGTCGGTCGCGCCATACGCTGCGACGGCGCGACCGATGTCAAGCGCGGGTCAAACCCGCGCGTCCCCGGCAAGCGATGTGATCCGCTCACGGTCCCTCCAGAGCGTTGCGGTTGCGAGGAGAATCTCTTGACATCGGTTTCATATGAAACTATAATGGTTACATTATGGCGGCCAACTCCCGATTTGCCGTGGCGGTTCACGCGCTCGCGATGCTTGCGTGGCACGATGACGAGAGCCAGAATTCGCGTGAAATCGCGGGATCAGTGGCCACCAATCCCGTCGTGATACGTCGGCTGCTCGCGCAACTGACTCGCGCGGGAATCGTCGAATCGACCCACGGGGCCAAAGGCGGATTTCGGCTGGCTCGGCCGGCTAAGGAAATCTCGCTGTTTGACGTTTACCGCGCGGTGGAGGAAGGCGGATTTTTCGCTCTCCCCGACAAAAAAAACGAAAAATGTCCGCTGGCGTGCCGGATGAAATCCATATTAGATGGCGTTTTCGAGCGCGTCGAGTCGAAAGTTCTTCCGGAGCTTAAAAGGACGACTCTTTCGAGCGTCGCCCGGCGGCTGCCCAAACGAATCTCGCACAACGATAATTAGGAGGAGTACATGTCCATTACCTCACCCGCCGCTTCCGTAGTCTCTCCGGACCAGCTTTTGAACAGCCTTAGGTGGCGCTACGCCGTCAAGAAGTTCGATGGGACCAAGAAAATCCCGGCCGCGCAATGGGCCGCCCTCGAGGAGGCGCTCGTCCTTTCCCCCTCCTCCTACGGCCTACAAGCGTTGAAATTTTTCGTCATCGAAAACCGCGAGGTCAGGGCGAAGCTCAAGGCCGCCTCCTACGAACAGGGCCAGATCGTGGACGCCGACAAACTGGTGGTTTTCGCAGTCAAGAAAGACTTCGGGGCCGCCGACGTCGAACGATTCGTCGAGCGCATCGCGGAGATCCGCCGCGTGCCCAAAGAGGCGCTCGAAGGTTATAAACAGACGATGCTCAGGTCCGCCTCGCTGCCCGCCGAGAAGGTCGCCGTGTGGCTGACGCGCCAGGTCTATATCGCCCTCGGGGTGTTTTTGACGTCGGCTGCGAGCATCGGCGTCGACGCCTGCCCAATGGAAGGATTCGATAAGGATCAGTACGACCAGATCCTCGGCTTGCCCGCGAAGGGCTATAACGCGGTGGTCATCGCCACCGTCGGTTATCGCGCGGTGGACGACACCTACGCGACGCAGAAAAAGGTTCGTTTCGCCAAAGAAGACGTCATCGCGACGCTGTAAGCTTTAAGATTCTTCGCAGACTTCGAGCACTTCCTCGAGGGTCGTGATTCCCACGAGGACCTTGGCCAGGCCGTCCTGCAAGATGGTTTTCATCCCCGTCTGCAGGGCGGCCGCCCTAATTTCAGAAGAAGTAGCACCCATCACGATCTTGCGTCGGATGTCGTCGCCAGTCTCTAAGAGCTCCGAGATCACCGTACGCCCGCGAAAACCGGTGAAGAAGCAATTGCGACAGCCTTTCCCACGATAGGTATTTGCGGATTTAAGTTTGGAATTGAGCTGGATGCTCAGGTAGGCGATCGTTTCAGGAGTAGCTGGGACGGACTCCCGGCACTCAGCACAGATATTGCGCACCAGCCGTTGGCTGACCACGCAGCGCAAGCTGCTGGCGATCAAATGCGGCTCGGCTCCCATTTCGGTCAACCGAGCGATAGCCCCGGCCGCGTCGTTGCTATGCACCGTCGCAAATACCAGGTGACCCGTCAAAGCCGCGCGCACGGCGATTTCCGTCGTTTCTAAATCCCGAATTTCGCCCACCAGGATTACGTCTGGGTCCTGGCGCAAAATTGAGCGTAGCACCTTCGCGAAGCTCAAGTCGATCTCGGGGTTGACCTGGATCTGGGTGAGTCCCTCAATTTGGTATTCGACGGGATCCTCGACCGTCGTGATGTTCTTGTCGCCCGAATTGAGGGCGTTTAATGCGGAATAAAGAGTCGTCGTCTTGCCGCTGCCCGTAGGGCCCGCGATGAGGATGATACCGCTGGGCTTGCGAATGTATTTTTTGAACGTCTTGAGATTCTCACCGCCAAAACCGAGATGGTCCAGGCCCAAGAGCATCGCGCCCTTGTCAAGGACGCGGAGAATGACTTTCTCGCCGAACACAGTGGGCGTCACCGCGACGCGAAAGTCGATCGACCGGCCTTCGACCTTCAGGTGGAAACTCCCGTCTTGGGGAATGCGCTTTTCGGCGATGTCCATATTGCACATGATCTTGATGCGCGATACCACTGCCGGTCCCACCGAGATCGGCAGCGATTGATTTTCCTGCAGCACCCCGTCGACGCGGTATTTGACGTGGAGGAATTTACTGTCCGGTACCAGGTGGATGTCGCTTGCGCGCGTCATCAAGGAACCCAATAAGAATAGGTTCACGGTCTTGATCACCGGAGCCTGCTCCGAAGTCTTGCTGAAATCCACATCGAGGCCGATGGTCCGACTCAGCTCCAAGCCTTGGTCGGAAACGCTATTGAGGAGCTTCTCGACGACCTTGATCTTATAATGGTCGTGATACTCGGAAATTTTCCTCAGAATCGCCCAACGCGAGGCCAGCGCGACCTGAACCGGCATGCCGGTCAGCTTTTCAATGTGCTCGATCGTCGTCAAGTCGCCGGGGTTCTGCATAGCGATCAGCAATCCGTTCTCTTTTTGCTCCAATACGATAAGTCCCTGTTCGACGGATAACTCCTCTGGGAGCATGGTGACGATCACCGGCTCGGGAGAGACACCCTCCAACGTCAGAAAAGGGATGTTCATTTGACGCGCTTGGATCGCAAGCAAGTCTTCTTCAGCCACGATCCCATGGCTGACTAGGAAATCCCTCAATGACGGGGCATTTTTCCGATTTCGCGCCAACTCAGCCTTGATGTCCTCCAACTGCGCCGCAGAGACGTGTTTGGCCCGAATCAGCTCTTCTTCAAGATTGGTGTCCGGTGATTTCATGCGTTCTCGCCCCCAGTATAGGAGTAGTTGAGAAACGCCGCAAGGCCTCACCGTAAAACCTTAATGAACCCGTTCGGCAGTTCTGCTAGAATCGACGAATGCCGCGTCTCGAGGACTGGGGTTGGGACGATCGCTGGGCCGCAGAATTCGTCGCGACCTCCGGCAAAAGCCTCACGGCCGCGCGCGTGATGTCCGAGCATCGCGGCTCCTATAATGTGATCTCCGCGGACGGAGAGCGAAAAGCAAGCCTTCCCGGCGCGATGCGTCATAAATCCGAAGAACGGGCGTCATTGCCTGCTGTCGGCGATTGGCTGGCCGTAGAAGTCATCGCGGGCGAGCGTGGGGCCATGGTCCGACACCTCCTGGACCGGCGGACTAAGCTTTCGCGCAAGGCCTCCGGAGAAACCCAAGAAGAACAGGTCATCGCCGCGAACCTAGACACGGTGTTCGTAACGACGGCCCTGAACCAGGATTTTAATATGCGGCGCTTGGAACGTTTTTTGACGGTGAGCCAAGAGAGCGGCGCCGAACCGGTCCTTCTGCTAAACAAGCTGGATGCATGCCCGGATCCCGAATCGTACCTGTCGCAAGCGCGCGAGATCGCGGGACGAACTCCCATCGTGTGTATGAGTGCTAAAGTGGGCACCCACATTGAAGAATTGGACGCATGGATCAAGCCGGGGCGGACCGTCGGATTCATCGGCTCTTCCGGCGTCGGAAAATCGACCATCATCAACCGTCTCCTCGGCACCGAAAAGATTAAAACCAACGCCACCCGGCAGCGAGACGAGCGCGGCCGCCACACGACGACCCGCCGGGAGCTGTTCCTGCTCACCCGAGGCGGCGTACTTCTCGACACCCCGGGTATGCGCGAAATGCAGTTTTGGGACGCCGAGCAGGGCCTGGCCCAGACTTTTGAAGAAATCGACGCCTTATCCTCACAGTGCCGTTTCAAGGACTGCGCACACCAGGCCGAACCGGGCTGCGCAGTGAAAGCCGGCGTCGAATCTGGGGCGGTGGCCCCGGCGCGACTGGAGTCTTGGCGAAAACTTAAGTCGGAAACGGACGCGCGCAAGACCGCGCAAGCACGCAAAAACTGGAACAATCCCCCCAAGGGATAATGACCAATACTGCGGAGGGACGATGAACAGGGGACTCGGTTGGCTCGATACGTCGGTACTTCTGCTGTACTGCGTAGCCCTCTGCTCGATCGGATGGTGGGCCGCGAGGCGCAAGGCCAAGACGACCGACGAGTATTTTTTGGCCGGCCGCTCGATCCCGTGGCTGGTGACGACGGCGAGCTTCCTGGCGACCTGCATCTCCGCGCTAACCTTCGTCGGGACGCCGGCCGAGGGCTACGGCGCCGATTTTCGGTACATTTTTAGCAATGTCGGCGACATCATGGCCGCGTTGTTCGTGGCCACCATCCTGCTGCCCTTTTACCAAAGCCACAAGGTCACTTCGATCTACGAAGCCATCGAGAAAAGAATGGGACGGACCGTGCGCTCGGCCTGCTCCGGATACTTCATCCTTTCGCGCACATTGGCTTCGACGGTGCGCATCGTCGCGATCGCAAAGGTCCTCGAGGTGGTCAGCGGAGGAGGCCTTTCCTTCCCCGTGTGCGTAATTGCGACCGTCGCGGCAATCTTGATTTACACCACCGCCGGCGGCGGCCGCGCGATCGCCTGGACCGATTTGATGCAGTTTACCCTACTGATCGGCGGCGCGGTGGTGGCCCTCTTTTACATCGCCTCACACGTGCCGGGAGGATTTGGAGGCATCGTCGCTGCCGGCCGCGACGCCATCAAGCCGGACGGCACGCACTACAACAAATTCAATTTCCTCGAGCTATTCAAGCCCGCCAACCTGGGCCTGTTGGCGCTGCTGGCCATTTGGGGATTCTTCAACTCCTCAGCGGCCTACGGAACCGACCAGGACATGGTCCAGCGCCTGCTCGCCTGCAACGACGAGCGCAAGGCGCGGTGGAGCATGGCCTTGTCGGGCCTGGTTTCGATTCCGATCACGGGCTTGTTCCTGTTCATCGGGGTCGCGCTGTACGCGTACTCGCTCGCCCATCCGGAGTTCATCGTCGGCATGACCGACAACGACCACGTCTTCCCGCGCTTCATCCTGACGACGATGCCCCACGGCCTACGCGGCCTACTACTGGCGGCCGTCGCGTCGGCGGCAATGGGATCCTCGGATTCGGCGCTGGCGTCGCTGACGACGGCCTTCACCGTAGACTTCTATCGGCCGTACTTCGCCTCCCACAAGAGCGAAGCCGACATCGTGCGTGCGTCGAAATTCTTCTTCGTATGCTTCGGCGTGCTCTTCGTCGTCTTTGCACTGATGATGCGGCGGCTGGACAACTTGCTGTGGCTGGCGTTCCGCATGGTTGCCTATACGTACGGGCCGCTGCTAGGAACGACGTTGGTTGCGACCCTGACGAACTGGAAAGTCGACGGCCGAAAAGTGCTGACTCTGATGCTAGTCAGCACGGCACTCACCTTCAGTCTGGCGATGACCGCCAAGTGGAACGTCGACCACCACACTACATCGGCATTCTGGACCCAGATGCACTCGACCTATTGGCGCCTGTACATAATCTTCGGTGCTTTATTTGTCCCCGCGGGCTGCTGGATACTGCGCGAGCGCTCGGAGCAATGATCCGCACGACGCTCGGAATTATCTTGCGTGTTATTGGGCGCCAACGGCCGCCGCCGAACGTAGTTCCCGTCGCGTCACGCCCGTGCTTTCCTCGCGCGCGTTCTTCGAGCTGCAAATCGACTCTAACCGCCTCCTCACCTCTTTGGCGAGGGTGCACTCACAAGCCCTCGCCGGCGCAGCACTCTCCGAGGTAGATGGGCCGAAGCGGGAGATCATTCGCGACATGGACCAAGTCTTATCCCAACTGACGATTGCGCTTCCGACGGACCGTGAAACGCTGTCCTCGCGTCTGCGGGTGGTTCGTTCCGAGCGCAACACACTGGACGCGTCCCAAGCGAAAGAAGACACGGTCGTCGCGCGGTATCGACTCGTCGAGCTTAACGGCGAAATTTACGCGCTACAAATCCGCACCGCCCGGCTCCAGTTGAAAGGAAAGTCGTCTAAAAGCCCGCCCGCGCTACGCCGGCACGCGGCGCTATGGTCGCTGCTCGGCGCTTTCAACTCCGCCGCGGCCGGGCATGCGGATCACGTCCGGCCGTTGGAACAACGCGCACGCCGCGATAGAGACCGCCGCACAGGACGCGCGCAACGAACGCGTCCCCCTCGCACGGCAGCGACTCGCCGGGCTCGCCGCGAAGCTCAGGCGAACGTCGCGCGCCGACGTCCAACACTTGGAACGCCACCGCGAGGCCGCTGCCGCGCTCGAGGCGTTGGCCAAGGACGAGTCCATGGCGGCCAATCCCGCCGCGCGTTCGCGCAAACACGTCGTCGAGAGGATCCGGAACAAAGATTTTGCTTTGGCCCTGAAGTATGAGACGATCCTCACCCGCTGGAGCCTCGCGCTTTTTGCCGACAAGCCGAGAGCGAAAGTCCTCGTCGCCGCGCGTGCCGAAATAGCCGAGGTACACGCATGGATGGCTCGCAACACCGGCGACCAGTCCAAACAACTTGCAGCGCAAAACCTAGAGGCGGCCATGGCGGCCCTCAATGCGGGGGACGCCGGCCTGGCGGCGCGGCAAATCGCAATGGCGCGCGACGAGCTTCCTAAATTACGTGAGCATTTGGATCGCGTCGCCGCCGCGATGGAAGTCAGTCGCCGCCGGTTGTCCCAGTAAGACCGCTACCAGACGCGGCAGGCTCGGGCGCGCACCATCGCGTCGGTCGGCTTGCAGGAGAATGCCTTGGCGAATTCCGGCGAGTTCGACAGTGGCCCGATTACCCGAAAACGCGCGGCCGAATGCGGATCCACGGAGGCCAGAAGCCGCAGGCTTTCTTCCGTTGAGTTTTGGCACCATACCTGGGCAAATCCCACGAATAGCCTTTGCTCGGCCGTGAAGCTCTCGGAATCGACGGGGATTGAACCGCCCTTCTTGAGCTCATCGAGCGCCATCGACGCCAACCGCAGCCCACCGTTATCGGCCGTATTTTCACCGAGAGTCAGCTTTCCATTGAGACGCACACCGGCCAACGGTTCATACAATCCATATTGATCGACGACGCACGCCGTCTTGCCCTCGAATTTTTTGGCGTCTTCGGCCGTCCACCAATCAGCTAGGTTCCCCTGCGCATCAAACTTGCGCCCCTCATCGTCGAAACCGTGGGTGAGCTCGTGGCCGATCACCATTCCGATCCCACCCAAATTGGCGGCCTGGTCGCCGGCACGGTCGAAAAACGGCGGCTGCAGTATGCCCGCGGGGAAAACGATCTCGTTGAGCTGCGCGTTATAGTACGCGTTGACCGTCGGGGGAGTCATCTCCCACTCGGAGCGATCGACCGGCTTGCCGATTTTTGCCAGCCGCCGCTTCACTTCGTAGGCCCGGGCACTGCGCACGGATGCCAAGAGGTCGGAGCGGTCAATGTTGACGCCCTGATAGTCACGCCAAACCGCGGGGCTGCCGATTTTATTGACGATCGCCAGACGCTTCTCCAGCGCCCGCGCGCGTGTGGTCGGTGTCATCCAATCCAATTGTTCTAGATCTTGTTTGAGCGCTTTTTGCAGGGCGTCGATTAATTCGTCAGTGCGCTTGCGGCCTTCGTCGCCAAAATTCTCGGCGGCGTAACGTCGGCCCAGGTCATGGCCGAGCAGGCCGTCGGCCAGTTCCACACACCGCTTCCAGCGGGGTTTCAGCTCTTTGGCGCCAGTCACCTTGCGTCCGTTGAAGTCGAAGCTTTCGTCGACCATCTCCTTCGTAAGCCACGGCGCAGCCGAACGCGCCACGTGCCAGCGCAAATAAATTTTCCAGTCGGCCAAAGGCTCCTTGGCTAAGAGATCCGCGAAGCCCACGGCGAACCCGGTCGAGATTACGTTGAGCCAAGGCGATGGCGGGGCATCGGTCTCGGCGATATAGCGCTTCCAATCGAACCCTGGAGCCGCCTTCGCCATCTCCGCCTCGCTCATTTTGTGGTACAGATTGTCGGGGTCCCGGCGCGCCACCCGGTCCATGGAGACCTTGGCGAGCGCGGTCTCAAGACTCAGCACGGTGTCGGCCGCGGCGGCGGCCGAGCCCGGGGTCTCGCCCAACAATCCGAAGGTTTTCGCGACGTGCCAAACGTACTGTTGACGAAGCTTTTCCGACTTGGCGTCCGTTTTCAAGTAATAATCGCGGTCCGGCAACCCGAGCCCACTTTGGTCGAATTCGCCGATCACCTTCGTCGAATCCTTGAGATCTTGGTCCGAATCGAAACCAAAACCCGCGGCAATTCCCTCGCGGTGTAGCCGAGCCATCAGCGCCGGCATTCCTTCGATGGACGCCAGCGCATCGATCGCCGCGAAATCCGCCTTCAGCGGCTCAATCCCGCGCTTTTGCGCGGCGTCCTCGTCGAGGCACGCCGCGTAAAGCCCGCCCAAGCGCCGGCCAACCGCGTCCTGCGTTTTACTCGCGGCGCTGCGTTCAAGGATGTCCTTCAGAACTAGTTTATTGCGCTCAGCCAACTCGTTGAAGCGTCCCCAGCGCGATTGATCGGCCGGTATCGGATGCGACTTAAGCCACCCACCGCAGGCGAATTGATAGAAATCCGCGCACGGCCCCGTCCCGCGGTCCAGCGCCGCCATATCCATCATCGATATCGCCGGAGGAAGCTCCGCCGCACCAGCCGCCGGCGCGATCAGGATCGCGAGCGCTATTTTTTTCACTTGGCCCCCTTATTTCCCGATGATCATACGGGCCGAAACCGCCAGCAACAGGAAACCGAATCCCTTGCGGAGAACTTCCTTCGGCACTCCGACCGCGATCTTCGCTCCGAAATAACTGCCGAAAACGAATCCCGCGCAAATCCATAGGGCCGCGCGAATATCGACATATCCCTTTTGGTAGTAGGTGTAGGCGGCGAATATCCCGATCGGCGGGACTAATAGCGCCGCCGTCGTCCCCTGTGCCGTATGCTGCTCAAATCCGAAGAGGAAAACGAGGGCCGGAACGAGAAATATTCCCCCTCCGATGCCGACCAACCCGCTCATCACGCCGACGGCCAATCCCAAAGCTATTAACGCTAATCCATTCATAGAGCCGATCTTACGAAATTAAATCGCTTTCAATGGGCTAACTGTGGCTGGCCACAGCCGGCGCCTTTTGCGCGGGCAACTCGCCAAGTTCCGACAGCGCTTCCTTGAGCTCGATGTCGGAGGTTTTGTTCTCCCAACGGCTGATCAGCAGATAGAAACAAGGAACGACGAATAAGGTCAGCGCGGTGGAAACCAACACGCCGCCAATGACGGTGACCGCCATCGGAACCATCAGCTCGGACCCGGGTCCGCGCGAGATCGCCTGCGGGATAGCCCCGGCGACCGTCGCGGCCGAGGTCATGATGATCGGGCGCAAGCGGACCGGGCAGGCCTCGAGCAGCGCGTCCTTGACCCCTTTGCCGAGTTTGCGGCGCTCGTTGGTGAAATCGACGAGCAGGATCGAGTTCTTCTTAACGATGCCCATCAGCAGGATCAGGCCGATCATGCTGTAGATGTTCAGACTTTGGCGAGTGAGGGCGAGGGCCGCGAACGCGCCGGTGACGCTGAACGGCAGGGCCATCAGCACCGTGACCGGATGTAAGAAGCTGTTGTACTGCGTCGCCAGGATCATATACGCGATGAAAATGCCCAGCACCAGCACGAACAGCATGTTCGCAAACGAGTCCTTCATCAGCTGCGAGTTGCCCGAAAGCACGATGTGGTAGCCTTCCGGCAGGATGTCCTTGGCCATCGCCTGGACCGCGGCCAAGCCTTCGCCTTGCGAATGCCCGGGGGCCGGATTGGCGAACACCGACACCGCGCGCTCGCGGTTGTAGCGCGAGATCGCGAACAGCGACGGTTCGACCTTCTGCGTGATGACTTCGGGCAAGCGCACGACGTTGCCGAACTGGTCGCGCACCCAGATACGGTCCAAATCCTTCAGGCTGCTGCGATCCTTGTCGACCAGGCGCACGCGCACGTCGTAGCGCTTGCCGCGCGCGGTGTACTTGCCGTATTTGAGGCCGCCGATGGTAGCACTAATCGTGTCACCGATCGCGCGCGCGGTGATGCCACGCTCCGCGGACTTCTGGCGGTCCGGGTGAACCTGGACCTCGGGCATGCCGGGATTGTAATCGGTGTCGACGTCGGTCATGAGTCCCGTCGCCTTCATCTGTTTGCGGAACTGCGCCCCATAATCGGCCAATTTGGACCAATCGGGACCTTGGACCATGAACTGGATCGGGAACCCGCGCTGCGACGAGAAGCCGGCCTGCGACATGTCCAAGATCGACACGCGATCGACGCCTTCCATTTTCGAAAAGGCCTTGCGCACCGCCGCCATGAAGCTGGCCTGCGTCGCGCGCTTGCCGTCGACTGTCGGCCTCTCGTCGCGCGGCTTCATGGTGACGAAAAAGATTCCAGTGTTGACCTGGCCGCCCCCGAATCCGCCGATCGCGCAATAATAATGGTCGAGCTCGGTCCGGGTCTTCATCCACGGTTCGAGTTCGGTCTTGAAAATCTCATCGGTGCGGTCCAACGAAACGCCCAGCGGAAGCGTGATGTTGACGAGAAAGATGCCCTGGTCCTGCGACGGGATGAACTCTTTTTTGAGCGTCGTGACCAGCGAAGCGGAGAGAACGAACAGCACGACCGCGGCGATCGTGATTTTTCCGGGACGGGCCAGGCACCACTCGAGCGCGCGGTGATAGGCCGCGCGAAAGCGGTCCATCGTCCGGTCGACGACGCGCGACACCGCGTTAGTTGCCCCCACCTCGAGGAATTGCGAGCAACGCATCGGCGCGATCGTCAGCGCCTCGAGCAGCGAGATCATCACCGCGACCGAGATCGTCACGCCGAATTGGAAGAAGAATTTCCCGACGATTCCCTCCATCAGCACGACCGGCAGGAAAATCGCCAGGATCGCCAATGACGCGGCCATCGCGGCCGACGTGATCTCGCGCGCGCCGACGAGTGCTGCCTTCATCTTCGACATGCCTTCCTCGCGATAACGCGAGATGTTTTCCAACACCATGATCGCGTCGTCGACGATTATGCCCACGACCAGCGACAGACCCAGCATCGTAAAGCTGTTGATCGTGAATCCGCAGAAATAAAGCGCGATGAACGTTCCCAAGATAGACGTCGGGATCGCCAAGAGAACGTTAAACGTCGCCGACCAGGATCCCAGGAACAATAAACACACCAACGACGTCAAAATCACCGAACGAATCAATTCGCTGTTGAGTTCGTGCACCGAATCCTTGATGAACTGGGTCGAACTGAACACTTTGCGGATTTGCATTCCTTTGGGAAGGAGAGGATTGAGCTCCTTGACGCGCTTCTCGATCGCGTCGGCAACCGCCACCGCGTTGGTGCCGCGCTGTTTGATGATGCCCATGCCGACCGCTCGGTCGCCCATGTAGCGGGAAATCCGGCGCACGTCGTTAAGACCGTCCTCGACGGTGCCGATGTCGCCGAAGCGGATCTTCCGGTACACCGCGCCGCCGCGGCGGCGTGTCGGGATCAGGAGGCTGGAAAACTCCTCGGGAGACGTGGCCTCGCCGTATACGCGCACGTTGTACTCCTTCGGGCCGGAATCAATCCAACCGGCCGGGACATCGGCGTGCTGCGAGCTGATCGCGTCGAGCACGTCCTCGACGGTGATCTCGCGCTTGGCCATCTTGTCGGCATCAAGCCAAACCCGCAGGTTCGGATCGACATAGCCGCCGAGAGTGACGTTGCCCACCCCCGGGACCATCGATAAATCGTCGCGCAGGTGCTATGATGTAGCGGCAAATTTCCGACAAGGTCACATTCGAGCCGGGTGTGGCGCTCAGCGCCAGCCACATGATCGGCTGGTCCTCCGGGTTGACCTTTTGGATAATCGGCGGATCCATGTCTTTGGGCAAATCCTTCGAGGCCTGCGAAATGTGGCTTTGCACGTCCTGGACCGCGGAGTCGATGCCGCGCTTGAGGTCGAACTCGATGGAGACGGTGGTGGCACCCAGCCTAGACGTAGACGTGATCGTGCGGATGCCCTCGACGCTGGCGACTGCGTCTTCGAGGGTCGCGGCGACCTGGGTCTCCATCACGTCCGGCGCGGCGTTCTCCCAATTGGCGGTGACGTTCACGACGGGAAAGTCGACGTCCGGCAACTGGCTGACGCCCATCCGGTGGAATCCGATCCAGCCGAACACCATCAAGCTGACCATCAACATCCACGCGAAAACGGGATTGCGGATCGATAGGTCGGACAGGTTCATTTCACGCTCCCCGGGCCGCCCGCGGCGACCTCCAAACGGATGAAATCGTCGTACGCCTGCAGTTGGGCCTGATCCAAACGCAATTTGGTGTTCTGAACCGTGGTCAGGCTGGTCAGCACGTCGATATTTGTCACGAGCCCGTGCCGGTAATCGGCGCTCTGCGCGGTCGCGTTCGATTGCGCCAGCGTCACCGCGTTGCGCAACGCCGAAACGACGGCCAGGTCTGAGGCCAGGTCGTCATAGGCCTGGCGGACTTCCAGAAGCGCCCGGCGCGACGCCAGCGAGAGGGCCTGTTCCCGATAGCCGCGCTGGGCTTTCGCCGCGCGGACTTGGCCCGCGATAAGGCCGCCGCTGTACAAGGGAAGGACGGCGGTCAGGGCCGCGTCCCAATGCACGTCCTTGGAAAAGTTTTGGGGACGCCGCAAGTAATACTCGCCGTCGAGACCCACGGTCGGCCAATAACGCCGCGACTCCATCGTGACGAACGTCTGGGCGTACTCGAGGTCTTTGCGCGCCGCTTCGACGTCCGGCCGCTGCCGCGCGCGTCCCTCGTAATCGGCCAACGGATTCGTCGCCGGAGGTCCGTCGACGTCTACGGGATTCAAATTCTGTTCCGAGCCGGTCAAAAATTTCAGGGTCGCCTGGCGGATACGCTCGTCGCCCCGGGCGGCGGCCAAATCCGCCTCGTCCTGCGCGTGCTGAGACTGGACCGCGAGCACCTCGCTACGGCGCGAACGTCCGAGGTCTACGAAATTCACCAGTTCCTGCACTCGCGACTGGGTGAGCCTGAACTGCTCGTCGTGGATCGCGATCGCGCGACGGGCGCGCAAGAGATCCAGGTAGGCCTGCGCAACGTCCTGGTAAAGGAGCTGCTTGGCCCGCGTCATCGCGAGTCGCGCCGATTCTCCCTGAGACCTGACCGCGCGTACCGCCAAAAAATCGCGCAGGCCGCCGAAGATAGCCTGATGGCCGTTGATCGTCACCGTATCTTGATTGGCCGGCAAGGGGAAGTTAACGTTTGGGCCGGGTGTGTCCTGCCAAAAATGGGTCGCGGTCAACTGTATATGCGGCTTGACTGCCGACCAGACTTGGTCATTTTCCGCCATCAGCTGCTCGTAGGTTTCCCCCCGCTGCGCGATTTCCTCGCTGTGCGTGAGGGCGGACTCGAAAGCTTGATCGAGGGTGATCGTCGAGCTATCGACGGCCCCGACGGGGTTGCTGACCGCCATCGCGGCCACAAAAACGAGAGTGACCATGTGTCTCCTAATGACTGACTGGTTAGTCATTGTTATAGCATAGGAAGTCAGGAACGTCCAGGGGCGCGCCAACATGCGATAATCGCTTCGTGAAAAAATCGCCGCCGTTGCTCGTCGCGTTAGCCGCCGCCATGGGAGCAGCGGCCTTCGCCGGTACGCCGGAAGCGATGGGCCCGCCTGCCCCGGGACCCTTCACCCCCCGCGAGTTCACCGCGGCCGTCCGTGAGACCAATGACAAGCGCACGATCCGCATCGTCGTCGGGCCCGCGATAACCGCGCTCCCCCTTGCGCTGTCGACTTTCCTGCTCGACCACGCGGACTTGACGGCCTTCCTCATCAAGCGGCGCAATATCGCCCCGTACAAGATCGTCATGCGCGGCCCCTTTCGCGCCGAGGCCAACGATGGGGCGGATACGCAAGGTTTCATCACGCTGCTTAGCGCGACGGACCATCGCCGCGTGTACTACGCCGAAGGCGTTCATCATTCCTCCGTCTTTCCGGACATTCGCGCTGATGCGGTAATCATCATGACGACGGAAGACGCGCCCGGCGTGGGATCCTTAGGGGCGACGAAATCGACGTTCGAGGTTACCGTCCGCGCGCGCAGCCGCGTTGTCGCGAAGGTTGCCAAGATTTTGAAGCATTACCTGCGCAAAATGGTCGACGCGAAATTCCGAAGAGCAATCGCTGCCGCGGATCGGGTCGCCGGGGCGATCGCGCAAGATCCGGACGGCGTCCTCGCAGATGCGTCCGCGTTTCCCGCGCTCCTCGCCGGCGACCAGGAGATACTGCGCCGCATGATCCTCTCTCTTCCCCTCGATAGACGTGCGGGCTCGGGAAGCGGTAAGATCCAGCCGTGACGAATAGTCTAAAAGACCTTTTCCGCGCGCATTTCGGAGTCCAGGCGGAACACCTGGACCCGGTCCGCGCGGAAGGATCGAACCGCCGGATTTACCGCCTAAGCCGTGGCAAATCGTCGGCCATCGGGGTGCTGAACGAGGACACGAAGGAAAACCGCGCGTTCATCGAGTTTTCAAAACATTTTCGCAAGGAGAAGATCCCCGTCCCCGAGTTCTATGGCCAGGACGACTCCGGAACCGCGTATTTGGAGGAAGATCTCGGGGACGTGACCTTATTTCATTTTTTGGGTAAGCGCCGAACCCCCGCGGGGTTTCCTCAAGAAGTCGTTTCCGCGTATCAGGACGTCGTGCGGTGGCTTCCTCGTATCCAGATTGTCGCCGCCCGCACTCTTGACTACCGCTGGTGTTATCCCCGAGCCAGCTTCGACAAGCAATCGATGCTCTGGGACCTCAACTATTTCAAATATTATTTTCTCACCTTAGGCGGCATCCAATTCCACGAAGAACGGCTCGAGGACGATTTCGGCGTCTTCGCCGATTACCTGCTGGCGGCCGATCGCGAGTATTTCCTCTGCCGGGACTTCCAATCGCGCAATGTGATGCTCAAGGACGGGTCGCCTTACTTCATCGACTACCAGGGCGGACGACGGGGCGCGCTGCAATACGACATCGCCTCCCTGCTTTATGACGCAAAAGCGGACGTGCCTTTCGAGCTCCGCGACGAGCTCCTCGACCTCTACATCCGCGAAGCCGCCAAACACGCTCCCGTCGACAAGGCCGAATTCAAGAAATTTTTTCCGGGCTTTGTTCTGATCCGGATCATGCAGGCGATGGGCGCCTACGGCCTGCGCGGGTTCCATGAAAAAAAGCCTTTGTTCCTACAAAGCATCCCGTATGCCATCCGCAATATTGAGCATCTTCTTTTGACCAACAATCTTCCTATCGACGTACCCGAGCTTAGTGCGGTATTCAAACGTCTGATCGGTTCTTCGGCTCTGCGGCAATTCGGCGCCGCAAAATTGCGCCTGACGGTGCAAATCCAGAGCTTCTCCTATAAAAACGGCCTTCCCCGCGACGACAAGGGACACGGCGGCGGGTATGTCTTCGACTGCCGCTGCCTGCCGAACCCCGGGCGACTGACCGAATTCGTCAAATCCACGGGACTGGACTCGAACGTCGTCGCCTATTTGTCGAACGAAGAGTCCGTCTCGCGGTGGACGAGATCTGCATTCGCCCTCGTGGACCAAGCGGTCGCGGATTACGGCCGGCGCAATTTCACACACTTGCAGGTCGCCTTCGGCTGCACCGGCGGCCAACACCGATCGGTGTATTGCGCCGAACGCCTGGCCAAGCACCTGCGTGACCAGGGAGTCGGCGTAACGGTCTCGCACCGGGAAAAAAAGTCCTGGCCGGCGAAATGAAGGCGCTGGTCCTGGCCGCCGGAATCGGCTCGCGACTGAAGCCGCTGACCGACTCGACCCCGAAGGCGCTGCTCCCGGTCGGCGGAGTCCCGATCCTCGAGCGCGTCGTGCTACGCCTGATGGCCGCGGGCGTGCGCTCGTTCGTGGTCAACGCCCACCACCACGCCAAAGCCGTCGTGGATTTTTGCTCCGCGCTGTCGCGCCGCCGCGGCGTGTCCGTGTCGGTATCAAGGGAAGATGATTTGTTGCTCGACACCGGCGGAGCCGTCAAAAAAGCCGCGGCGCTGCTGCGGGGACCTTCGCCTTTTTTCATCCACAACGCCGACATCCTGACTGATATCGACCTCGGCGAACTTTACTGGACGCATCAAGACAGCGGCGCGCTCGCCACGCTGTGCGCGCACGAACGGGAGAGTTCTCGCGCCTACCTTTTCGACGCGCAGGGACGCTTCGTCGGTCATGACGACCGTGGCAATGGACGCACGACCTGGGCCAAAGGCCCCGTAGCCAACGTCGCGCGCCTGCCGTTCGACGGCATACACGTGGTTTCGCCCGCGTTCCTGGACCGTCTCACCGAAAGCGCCGCCTTCTCGATCACTAAACCCTATTTGCGGCTGGCCGCTGCCGGCGCTGATATCCGCTCTTTCCGGACCGACCGTTGGTCTTGGCACGACATCGGCACCCCGGAGAAGCTAGCCGCGGCGCAGGATTGGGCCGCCAGCCGACCGGACTTGGTACAATAGTCGTCGCGTGGAAGACCCCGAGACTCCCCCGATCGACGAGCAGCCCGAGCCCCCGGGACCTCCGCCCAAGCCCAAGGGACGTCCTAAGTCCCATGACCTGCCTATCCCCTGGACAAGGCTTAAATCGGCCGCCTCGGGGCACCAGCTCTATAAAAGGATGCTGGGAGAGGTGGACCCGAAGGCCCGGCCCGGCGACATGGTCGCCGTCTATGACCGCAACGACGCGCCTTACGGGGTGGCTCTTTACAATCCGCGCAGTCTGATCGCACTGCGCATGCTCACCCGCGGCATCGGGCGCTTCGACGCCGATGCCTTCTTCGCGGGCCGCATCGCCGACGCAGTCGACTTTAGGCGCAACTCGCTGGGGCTGGAATCGACTACGGACGCCTATCGCCTGGTGCACGACAACGGCGACGGTCTTCCTGGCCTGGTCATCGATCGCTACGGTGACTGCATCGTTTTGGAGTTTTACTCGCTCGGGATGTATAAGGCGGCAGCGCGCATCGAACGCGCGCTCAAACCGTATTATCCGACCGCCCGGTTCTTTTACCGGGCTTCTCCCCACACCCAAAGCATGGAGGGCTTCGACGTCAAGCCCAACCTGGGTAGCGGAACGCGCATCAAGGAAAACGGGGTGACGTTCCTTATCGATCCGTCCACCGGCTATAAAACCGGGTTCTTCACCGACCAACGCGACAATCGCATGGGCATCGTCCCCTTCAGCAAGGGTAAAAAAGTTCTCGACGTCTGCTCGTACACGGGCGGATTCGGACTTTACGCCAAAAAAATAGGCGGAGCCGAAGAAGTCACCGCGGTCGAGCTCGACCTGGCGGCCGGTGAGATTCTCAAGAAGAATGCCAACGCCAATCAAGTCCGCATTGATACCGTCACTGCCGACGCGTTCCCGTACCTTCGCCAGGCGGGGCAGAACAGCCGCCGTTACGGCCTGATGATACTGGACCCCTACAAGCTCATCGCCAACCGCGAGGGCTATAGCCTGGGCCGCACCAAGTACATCGACCTCAACCGCCTGGGGATTTCGCTGATGGAGCCGGGCGGCGTTTTGGTCACGTGTTCGTGCTCGGGTATGCTGCCCTGGGAAGAGTTCATGCAGTTCGTGCGCACCGCGGCCGGCTCCGCCGGGCGCCGCGTCCAAATATTCCGAAAAAGCGGCGCCGGCGCCGATCATCCGTTTGCGGTCGATCACCCCGAAGGCGAATACCTTAAAGTGCTGTGGTGCCGCGTCCTCTGACATCCCTATGATTCTGGTTTCCGGCGCGACAGGCACCGTCGGTCGCCGCCTGATTCTAGAATTACGAATCCGAAAGACCCCCTTTCGTATTCTCACGCGCGATCCCGTAAAAGCTCGCGCACTTCTCGGCGAGGTCGACGTGGTCGTCGGCGACTTTTTCGATGCTCGGGCGCTGCACCGGGCGCTTGCCGACGTCGACGCGGCCTTCCTGCTCGGCCCGGTCGATCCCGACATACCAAAATGGGAAGCGTGCTTCGCTCGGGCGGCGAAAAAAGCCGGCGTTAAGCGCCTGGTCAAGCTCTCTGCGCTTGGCGCTGACCCGCAATCGCACGTATCGGTAATGCGCTGGCACGGGGAAGCGGAAGAGGAAGTTCGCCGCAGCGGGGTTCCGTTCGTCATATTGAGACCAAACGCCTTTTTCCAGAATCTCGAAAGACATGCTCCCAATATCCGGCACGGGGTGCTGGCAGCACCGATGGCAGACGCGCGCATCGCCATGGTAAACGCCGACGACGTGGCCGCCGCCGCCGCGGCGGCTCTCACCGGAAGTTCTCTCGACGGCCAGGTCCTCATACTCAGCGGCCCCGTCTCGATCACCTATGCGCAGATTGCCGCAGCCCTTGCCGCGCTATTGGCGCGACCCGTATCTTATGCGTCGGTCGCGCCGAAAGACGCGGAGCTGGCGATGCTGGAGTCCGGCATGCCGGCCTGGCTCGTCGAAGCCCTATCAGGAATCGCAGCGCAGCTGCGCGCGGGGCGCGCCGATTTGGTGACCGAAGGCGTGCGCTTGGCGACCGGACGCGATCCAAGCCCCCTGTCGGAGTATCTCCGCACACGCCGGTCGGTCTTCGCCTAAACCCTTAAGGCTTGGCGCGCGCGTACTGCTTCGGCCACGCGCCTTTGGCGCCGAGCACAGTCGACGCGCGCAGCGGCCAATAGGGATCGCGCAGAAGCTCGCGGGCGAGAATCACCGCGTCGGCTTTTCCGGACGCCACGATTTCCTCGGCCTGCTTGGGGTCGGTGATCATCCCGACCGCTCCGGTCGCGATCCCGGCCTCGCGGCGCACGGCCTGTGCGAAGGGGACTTGGTAACCGGGACCTATGGGAACCTTCACGCGGGGCATCAAGCCGCCGGTCGAACAATCGATCAAGTCGACTCCGTCCGCCTTTAAGCGCTTGGACAATTCGACCGTCTGCGGTAAGTCCCAACCACCGTCAACCCAATCGGTCGCCGAGATGCGCGCCAGCAGCGGCATGCGCTCGGGAATCTCGCGTCTTACCGCCGCGGCGATATCGGTGGCGACTCGAACCCTTCGATCATAGTTTCCGCCGTATGAGTCCTTGCGGCGGTTGGTCAACGGCGACAAAAAAGAGTGGACGAGATAACCATGCGCGAAATGTAGCTCGATCGCCTCGAACCCCGCCGCCACCGCGCGCCGGGCGGAGTCCGCGAACCTCCGTGGAATGGACGCGACTTCCTGTTCGGCCAATTCGCGCGGCGCCGGATAATTTTGGTCGAACGCCAAGGACGACGGCGCCACTGCGGTCCAACCGGACAGAGTCCCGACCGGGCCTTCACCGTCCCATGGGGCGAACGTGGACGCTTTACGGCCTGCGTGCGCGAGCTGAATGGCGGGCACAGCCCCGTTCTCCTTAATGAATTTCGTAATCGGCTTCCAAGCTTCCACCTGGGCATCGTTCCATAGCCCGGAGTCCTGCGGAGAGATGCGGCCTTCCGGCACGACGGCGGTAGCCTCGGCGACGACCATCCCGGCCCCGCCGACGGCGCGCGACCCAAGATGAACGAAATGCCAATTCGTCGCCCGGCCGTCCTCGCTGGAATATTGGCACATCGGAGAAACGATCACGCGATTGCGCAGAATGACTCCGCGCAGCTGCAAGGGAGAGAAGAGGGCGCTCATAGTGCGCGGGATTATACTATTTCATCCGCGTTTAAGCGGAGAGCGGTGCTTCGACGGGGTGCAGAACCCCCATCTCGGTTGATTTTCAATAACCTGTATGCTATACATATTATAGACATGCAGATACGAGGAACAGGCTTCAGCCGGCTCCTGCAAAAGTTGCGGGAACTGGCGCACGCGGCTCCCCAGGAGATCGGCCCCTTCCTTTCATCTGAGCCCATCGTCAAGGGCAGCGTCTACACTCTACGCAGACGGTGCTCGAAGCCGTCGTGCCGTTGCGCTCGCGGAGAGAAACACGAAACGGTGGTTATGACCGCTTCCATCGGCGGCAAGACGCGCCTTTGGACGTTATCGGCCGATCAGATTTCAGAGCTGCGGCGCCGCACGGAGCGCTATCGTCAATTTCGCCGGGCACGAGCGCAGATGGTCAAGAGACAGCTGGAAACGCTGCGCTTGATTGATGCCATCGAGAAGGCCCGAACTCGGCAAGCTTGAGCAATTTTGAGGCTGAGTACGTGGCCTTCTGCCGGGGCAAGTTGGGAGGAACACGTTATCCCATATTCGCGCCGGCCTCTGACTGTCCAGTTTCCGCCGGTGGTCACTGTCCAGTCCGAGCATTTTAAGTCGATTTGGGCATAGCACGCCCACGGCCGCACGTCAGCAAAACAAAAAAACGGACCCGACACGGTGCTGAGTGTCGGGCCCGTTCTTTTGTTTTCTACCGCAACCCTTCCAATCCCTGCGCCTGCTGTTTTCTTTTCTTAATTCGATAGCTCGGCCCCTCGATCTTGATCAACTCCCCGTTCTCAATGAGCCGCTCGGCTATTGCCGTCGCTACCGCGTTATCCTGGAACACCTCTCCCCAATCCTTGAAGGCTTTGTTGGTCGTCAAAACGACCGAGCCTGTTTCTGATCTCTTTGAGATCACTTGGAAGAAGAGGTCTCTGCCTTGCTTGTCCAGGGGCAGATACCCGAGCTCATCGATCACGAGAAGCCGTGGCGAGCAGTACTTGCGCAGTGCTCGCTCCAGGCTTTGGTCCGCTTGGCTTGCGACCAGACGGTTGATCATGTCCGCCGCCGTCGTGTAGAGGGTGCGTATTTCCCTCTGACAGGCGACGTACGCAATTGCGAGGGCCAGATGCGTTTTGCCTAGCCCTCCACGACCGAGAAAGATGACGTGCCCCTTCTTGGCGACGAAGTCGAGCTGAAGAGCGTTGAGGACGAGGTTCTTCGGGATGCTCGTTGGATGGGCCCAGTCGAAAGTGTCGATGGTCTTGATGACCGGCAGGCGCGCCTCTCTGACCAGGCGCACAACCAAGCGCTCGTGGCGGCAGGCGATCTCGTTGTCCAACAGCCGGATGACGAGGTCACGGTGGGACAAATTCTCAGGGCCGGCCTTCTCGAGGATAGCGGCATAGTCTCGCGCGGTCTGGAATAGGTGCAGCTTTTCCGCCATCGCACGGATCGGGTCGTCGCCTTGTGGGCTTGCGGTCGTCGTTTGTCGGCTCATTTCTCTGGCTCCTTTCCGTCGAATAGTCGGTCGTAGAGGCCGAGGTCGCTCTCTTCGACGGCGACGTCCATCCACTCCGGCTTCTTCGTCAAAATCAATGGCTGCGGCCGGCATAATTTCCGGGCCGCGCGGCGCTGCATGATGATGTTCTGGATATAGGCCGAGCCGAAGGCGTTGTAGGAAGTCGCATGACGCAGGGCGCTGAGAATTTCCTCACGACCGTAGAGCCGAGCCAGCTCGTCGAGCTTTTCCAGATGGCTTGGCAAGTGAAGTTCGGCCGCCACCAAGCCCTTGAGGTAGGCCTCGCATTCAGGACCCATCGCCAGAAAGGACTCCACGCGCTTGGTCTGCGCCGCCTTCTTGCGCGCGGCCAGCAAGCCCGCGTAGTGGGCGGGCTCTTCGATCACGCGGTACTTCTCGTAACAGCGGCGATGGGTCGCCACCAGTTCGGCCCCCGTATAGATCATCACCGTCTGCCCCGTCGCTTTCAGCGTCAGCGTCCGGCCTGAGAAACGAAATGGGACGCTGTAGCGGTTCGTCTCGAAGTGGACAAGGGACTGGCGCGTCACCGGCACCGAGCGGATGATGGCGCAGTCATAGGGCACGGCAGGCAATCGTTCCAAAAGGGGCCTCTCCGCCTCGAAGCGGTCGATCGGCCTCTCTCGCGTCGTGCCGTGAATGCGCACGTTGCACTCCTCGTCAAGCCACCGACGCGCCTCGGCATTGAGATCGCTCAAGTTCAACAGCGGGCGTCCCGCCAGGAACGCCGAGCGTACGTACTTGATCCCGTTTTCAACCTTGCCTTTCTCCTGCGGCTGACGCACCCCGCAGGGAATTGGCTCGAAAAGGTAGGCCCCGGCGAAATCCATGAACCGAGAATTGAAGCGGATCTCTCGACCCACACGAGACAGCACGACCGCCTTCAGGTTGTCGTAGTTGATCTTCTTTGGTATCCCGCCGCCGAAGAAACGAAAGGCGTTGATATGCGCCGCCAGGAAATCCTCCAGGCACTGCGAGAAGGTGAATTCGATGTACATCATCCGCGAGTAGCTCATCACCATCACGAAGCACGAAACCTTCCGCTTCGCGTTGCCGATGACCATGCTCCCTACGTTCGCCCAGTCCACCTGCGCGAACTCCCCGGGCAGAGTCTCCAGGCGCAAGAAGGACTTGATCGTCTTGGGGCGGATCTCCTTCAGGTAGTCCTTCAGGATCGTGTAGCCGCCGCCATAGCCCAGCCGCCGCAATTCGTTGAATAGCTTGGCGCCGGTCAGTTCGGGGTATTCCTTCAGTCGCCCGCGCAAGTAGTCCTGGTGGACTTCCAGTTTTCCCGCCACCTGCGGCCGTCTTGGCAAATCCACCGGCGGACCGGCAGGACTGCCCAACGCCCGGCGCACCGTCCAACGGTGAATGCCCAATCGTTTTGCAACCGCACTCTTCGAGAGCTTTTCCACTTCGTGCAGCCGCCGTATCGTCGCCCAGGTTTCGGTGTCCATACATAAATCCTAACCCGCGGCCCCCTTGAGAAGCGATTGCGTCTTGTATATCGGCGCGGGCGAACCACCCAAGGCGCACAAAAGCCCGTCGAGACGCAGCCGGTACGTGTCTTGTATATCGGCGCCTTGGACCCCCTGGATTCGCTTGATTTCTCGACGAGGCCACCCGTCTTGTATATCGGCGCGCCGGCGTGCCTGAATTCGGCGCCGGCGGCGCCCTTCGTTGTCACGCCGGACGTAATCGGGGTTCTTTGCTCGGTAGCGTCGCTGATAGCCCGGATGTTCGGCCAGCCACTTCCGCGTCCGAGGATACTCGCCCTTGAAGTGGTTCGGATTTTCCCGCACCCAATTGGCCTGAGCATCGATCTTCAGTTTCGCTTTACAGTGCTTCTTCCCGCAGCACTTCTGAATGTACTCCACGTGCGGTTTTGGTTCGAAGTCGTCGCCGCAATAAGGGCATCGCTTCTGGGGCATGACGGCCACCTCCGAGGCGATGGTCTCCCCTCGGCAATAGGATGCAAGCAACAGCGGCCGGTTTCAACTCTCGCCGGAGGTGGGCGCAAACAGCGCGAAAAATCGAGCGCGTCGAACGGACCACGGCGCACGACCACGGCGCACGACCACGGCGCACGACCACGGCGCACGACCACGGCGCACGACCACGGCGCACGACCACGGCGCACGACCACGGCGCACGGCCACGGCAACGCCCACAACGAACGGCAAAGGCAACGGCTACGGCCTCCGCCACAAGAACACGATCTCAGGTTGGACTTGAACGGCAACGGCTACGACGCTGTACAGTCTCTACCGGCTGTTTCTGGATAGTTGGACGGTGCCGTTGTCATCCCATGACCAAAGACATGAACATGACGGAATTGGTGGCCCTAATTGAGGAGTCTGGCCAGCAGATCGCCCAGATGCTGCTGAAGTCTCGCCTGGCGGAAGATCCCAGAGCCGACCCGCCTGAGCCTTTGTGCCGGAAATGCCAAAACAATCTGCGGATACAAGAGCATGCGCAACGACGTGTGCTCAACACGGCGATCGGCGAGATCGAGTATCTGCGTGCTTACGGCGTCTGTGATCGTTGCGGTCATACGGCGGCGCCGTTGGACGAGGCGCTGGGAATCCCATCGTTTGGCCCGAGCGTGGAGGTCATGCGCAAGATCAGCCATGCGGCGGCGACGGCCAGGTCATTTGGGATGGCGGCTGATATTCTCAAAGAGCACGCAGGCATCGAGATGAGCGCCAAGCAAGTGCGGGTCAACGGCGAGGCTGAGGGCGCGCGGGTGGCAGCGGAGCGCGCGCTGGAAGTTGAGTCGTTTCGCAAGGGCGAGCAGATCACCGCAGCGAGCGCGGCCGCCGACTTGATCGTGGTGACAGCCGACGGCGGTCGCGTCCAAACGCGCCAGGATGACAAGGACGAGGAGGGGCGCGTCTGGAAAGAAGACAAGGTGGGCGTAATTTACGACGCGAACCCTCGCAAAGATGCCTCCGCCCGTGACACCGAGGAATATGACAGTGCTGCGGCGCTCACAAAAACCTATGCGGCCACGATGCAGTCGTGGGAGGAGTTCGGCTACATGCTACGTGTCGAAGCGCATAAGCGCGGTTACGTCGAGGCCAAAGAGAAGCTCTTTATATCCGACGGAGCGCAAAGCTTGAAGACCTTCCGGCAAACCCATTTCCCGGAAGCGACGTTCATTCTGGACTGGTATCACGCCGCGGAACATATCTCGGCTTGTTCGAAGGCGGCCTTTGGCGAGGGGACGGAGGAGCAAGTCGCGTGGTATAAGCGTGTGAAAAAGAAGTTATGGCTGGGAAATCTTGACGGTGTGATCGCGAGCATCGAGAAAGAGTCAGCGCGCGCCGGCAAGCCTCAGGCTAAGGAGCACGAGGGTTCAGCACGAGTAATCTTGCATAGGAATATCGGCTACTTCAGCGACAATCGCGACGGGATGGACTATCCCTGCTTCCGGGAGGAGGGCTGGCCGATCGGCTCGGGCGTGGCAGAAGGAGCGGTCAAGCAGTTTGGAATGCGGCTCAAGGGAAGCGAGAAATTCTGGAACGGGTTTGGCTTCGGACCGGGAGCTGAGGAAATGCTGGCCCTATGCGCGCTGCATCGCAGCGAAGACGGGCGCTGGGATGAGTACTGGCGCAGACGAGCGCAGCCAGGCGCGCGTCGTAATTGACGCAGATAATTCCTGCGCCGTTGTTACAGGTTTTCAGCCCGCCGTCGTTGGCGGGATGAAAATCCGGCGCCGACAATACGACGGCGCCGCTGACGTTGTTGGGGCTGTTCCGTGGGATTATTCATTCTCGGGGAAAATTTCCGAGACCTGGGTCATGCACCCC
>JANPGH010000005.1:0-4428 GCA_031423795.1 Elusimicrobiota bacterium
GTGGTAGGCATCTCGCAGGCATCGCTGTTTTCGCATCCGGCAATCGTGCCAGATTTTGCGACCGCCTTAAACGCTATTTCTTCGTCGAGAGCACCGCGCTTTTTACGCCGATTTCACCCACTCGCCGGGATGAAGACCCTAAATACTTAATATGATATGTATGCTCTTTCAGGCGACCCAATTGGAGGCTTGCGCAGAATGAAAAAGATCAGGGTATGCGGACTTCTTCTCGCCGGAATTTCGGGGATTTTCCTCGGCACGGTCTGCGCCCAAGCCCAAGAAAACGAAACACCCGCGAAGAAAAATTGGGAAATCGGCATCGATCTCGGGATGATTTATATGACGAAGGGCCGACAATTCATCCATTCCATCAACAACCAAGTCGTCTACGATCTGCTCGGAACTGAAACGGCCGGCGACGAGATCGCCGAAGGCATGATCGTTCCGCCTTTGCCAGGATCGCAAGATGTGGTCGCGAGCATTAAGCCGGTTACCGAAATCGGCGGTCATTTTTATTATTTCTCGAATGACGAAATTTCTTTGGGTGTGGAAGGCGGTTGGGCCAATCGCCGGTCGACGCATATCGACAATCCGGGCGCTTTTCACGGCAATTTCTTGACAATCAGCGATGAAGCATCCCTCATGCACGCCGCGCCGGTGGTCCGATTTAACCCGCGCTTCGGACGCTTCTGCCCGACGCTGACGGTCGGTCCGGAATGGACGAGGTTTTATCAGCGGACCAAGGTTGCATTCAGCGATCCCGACGATGCCTACGTACCACCGATGACGATCATCGACAAAGGTCTCTCTTACGCGGGCGTTCTTGGCGGCGTCGGCATCGAATGGCTCGCCTCCGAGGCGGGCTCCCTCCAGATCGGCCTCACCTATCATAAGGTGTTTGCGTCAAGCGGCCGCTTGGATTACATTTCGCCGCAATTCCGATTCGTCGCCAAGTTCTAACGACTAGCGGTCAGCGGCGCGCGGTGGGTGCGCCTCCGTTGCACCGCGTGGTTGGCCACGTTCTTGACCTTTTCATCGCCTATCTTCGCCCTCATTGTAGCTGTGTAGACTGACTCTCAGGAAAGCGCGACGTTGCAGGACTGCCGCGCAGCGGCTTCGTTCAACTTTTAATTGGACTGGTCTGTATAATTCGGGACGGCAAATCCGTCATTTGCCGGATTATATCGGGAAATTAAACGTTTCGCCACGACATTTCACTTACCAGCAAGTCCGTGAAAGGCCGCCCGGAGCGGTCGGTGTAAGGAGCGGCGCGCTCGGCTGTATTAGGCGGGGGTTTACTTTAATGCCCGGCGTATTCGCTCTTTGGCGTCGACGCTTAAGGTCGGGCCGAAGCCGGTGGCGCTTTTGACGACGCCTCCCAGAACGTCGAACTGTAAACGCACGCGGCGGCATACGTCGCAGATGAGCAGATGAAAGCGCGTCGGCCAGTTCAGGCCGTCGCCATGGTCGCGGGTCGCCGAAAGCTCACGGGACACGTCGCGGCACGAAGGCCAAAGATTCACGCGGGCCCCGGCGCGAAGTGGTTCTTTTCGAGGCAACGCCGCAGCCGCATGCGCGCCCGGTACAGGAGAACGGCCAAATGGTTGGGAGGAACGCCCATTACCTCGGCGCATCGTCCCGACTCGACGCCCTCCATTTCGCGCAGGACGAAAGCTCGGGAGACCGACGGGGTCAACGCATCGAGGCAATTTCTCAGTGCAATGGCGAATTCCGCCGATTCCGCGCTACGCTGCGGCTCTAGACCCCAATCGCGCGGCTCGAATTCTGGCTTCCAGTGGCGGCCGTTCTCGAAATTCAACTCCTCGTGCTCGCCATCCTTGTCTAGGCTCAACGAGGCTTCGCGTGACTGTCTTCTCAGGTGCTCGAAGATTTTATTGCGGAGTATGCCAATCATCCATGTCAGCTCCGCGGATTGTCCGGCGAATTTGTCGCGCGCCTGGAAGGCCGTGATCAGGGCTTCCTGGACCAGGTCCTCAGCGGCGCGCTCGTCGCGAATGCGCGACAACGCGTAGCTAAATAACCGGTCGTCGTGAGCGTCGACCCACGTCGCCGGGTCACTGATCAAGAGACATCCGTGATCAGTCCGGAATCGGCGATAAAGCCGAAAAGGGACTGCGCCGCTTCGGCGTCCATCCCGGGAGCGGACTCCAGCGCGTCCGCCAACGTACGGCCATCGCGCAAGGAGTTGAGCGTCGCGAACTCGGCGGCCGATAATTCACGGACGAATATTGAGTTGCCTTCCTTCTTATAGATCAAAAGGTGTTCCGGACCTTGCCACTGCCCCGGATCGAGGGGCGAGTCGTCGTTGCGGTCGCGCTTCCAGATCGGATAGACGCGATGCTGAAAACACAGGAGACGATGGGCGGATCCGAAGCGGAAGCGCGAGTCAGGCTTCGCTCGGGCAGAAAGCGTGGCGGCGTCGAGTCCCCGATGCGGCGCGACGTGGAATAATTCCTTGAACTCCCACTCGTAGGTCGCGAGATCGCCGAGAAACGGAAATTCAAAAGATTCAAAAGCCTGACATCGTAGAAAGTTATCGCCGTAATCGGACAGGTTGGCGGACCTGGATGGATTACGGCGAATATATTCGGCGGCGGCGGCAAAGAATCTCTCGTCGCCAAGTACGCGCCAACAGGCCTCGAAGGTCTCGCCCAGCGCCTCCGTCAAACGGGCGACGTAGCCGCGGGAGTAGACGGCGAGCGCCTCGTCGGCGGACAGCTTTCCTCCGCCCCGGATCGAGGCGACGAAGCTGGGGTCGGAGATAAATGTCGTCGAGCGCACGAAGCGGCGCTGAAGCGTCTCAAGCGGGCTGGCGATGGAGAACCTCCTCAGCGATCGCTGCCGCCTTGCGCGCCTGCGCTTCCAGTTCCGCCCAATCTGGGATGTCGGCGTCCCATTCGATCAAGGTCGGCGTTCCCGGCATGCGGGCGATTACGCGCCTATAAAGCGCCCACACCGCAGGTGTGGGCGCTCGAGAGTGCGTGTCGAACAGGAAATTGCCCATGTCCGAATATCCGCCGAGATGGATTTGGGCCACCAACTCGCTAGGAATGGCGTCGACATAATCTTCGGCCTTAAACCCATGATTGGTGGCGCTGACAAAAACGTTATTGACGTCGAGCAGTATGCGGCATCCGGCGCGGCGCGCGATCGTGACGATGAATTCCCATTCCGTCATCTCCGATTCGCGATAAGACAAATAACTCGAGACGTTTTCGAGGGCGATTTGGCGCCCCAAGGCCTCCTGGGCCTGGGCGACGTTGCGCGCGACGGTCGACGCCGCCTCCGCGGTGTAAGGCAGCGGCAATAAATCATGGACATTCGACGCGTGCGCGCCTGTGAAACATAGGTGGTCGGTCACTAAAAACGGGTCCGTACGGTCGGCTAGCGCCTTGAGGCGCCGCAGATAATCGGGCCGGATTCCCTCGACGCCGCCGATGGACATTGAGACGCCGTGAAGCGCGATGGGATAATCTTCTCGAATTTTTAGCAGAACTTCGAGCGGCCGACCCTGCGAGTCCATGTAGTTCTCGGAAATGGCCTCGAACCAATCGACGTCCGCGCCCGGGCGGCCGAGAAGGTGCGGGAAGTGCGCCGAACGCAAGCCCACTCCTACGAACGAATCTCGGCCGCCCGGCGCGCGGGTCATCTTAGCGCGCCTTGAACGTTCCTTTTTTGGCGTCGCAATCGGCTTTGGCAAGGCTGATCCAGCCCTGCCCCTTGCACGAATTCTGTCCCGCGCAAGAATGTCCTGTCCCGCCGCATTCGCCGGTTGCCTTGCAGGAGTTAACTCCGTAGCACTCGCCCTTCCCGCCCGTCGCGGACTGCGCCGCCATACCGCGGCTGGTATGCGCGCAGCCCGCCGCCAACGTCAAGGCCGCCAGCGCGGCCGTCGCTAATGTCGTCTTTTTGTCCATGTTCCTCCAAAGGTGTTTTTCGACTCTCATGAGTGTCGAGCGGGCCGCGAAAATGACAATTGATCAAACTATTTTTCAGACGCCACGTCATGTCGCGATCCGGTATCGGGCAAATGGTTTATGGTTCGGCTCGGACTCCTACTTACCGCCTTGGCGACTTCCGCGTGCCGCGATGAGACCGGAATCACGGCGCATTCTTATGTTCATCGTCCTTCGGGGAAGACTCATTTCGCCCTGACACTACAGAGCAACAAAAGAGGTCTTTATTTTCGGCTCCTGCGGTCCGGTCACTCGCTCCCTAAAATGGAAATTCGATATAGACCTGACTGCCACCGGACCACACTATAATAAAGAGGGTCTTCATCCCGGCGAGTGGGTGATTTTCAATGGATTTTAGATCGGATCAAGCATGCAGGTGAGAACTTTGAGGCGCAGATGCTCTTCGTTGCGTAGCCCATAACTGCGTCTCTGGAAGACGCGGATCTTGTTG
>JANPGH010000006.1:0-7615 GCA_031423795.1 Elusimicrobiota bacterium
AATAGGGTCTTCATCCCGGCGAGTGGGTGAAATCGGCGTAAAAAGCGCGGTGCTCTCGACGAAGAAATAGCGTTTAAGGCGGTCGCAAAATCTGGCACGATTGCCGGGATGAAGACCCTATTAATATTGCGAAAGGCTGCGGCTGGGTCAGTATAGTATCGATATTAGAAGAGGGTCTAAGGCGTGATTCGATCTGTACGAGTTCCGGTGAATTCTCCGGACGCTATCGTTGTAAATACGCCGAGCAAGCGGGTCAGGGCGCCGCGGCGGGCGGCGACCGCGCGGGAGTAGGCCAGACGGGGCGCCCATTTCACGGCAAAATCGTCGATGATTTCTCGCAATCGCGTGCGACGGAAATTCGCTTCGCGGATTTCAAACGGGGTGCGGACGTAGGCGCCGATGTCGGGGGAAAGGTTCTTCTTCATCTGGCGGTTCTGGGCGACAAGGGCGTCGACGGCGGCCAGCTGGGCGGACCAGTCTTTCGACTGGAGATGGTCGAGGGCTTTCTGTGCGTTGAGCTTCAAGGTATTTGCCCGGTTTTGCAGGTCGCGCCCGCGTACAAGATAAGCGTCGCGCGTAGTCTGGGGCGTAGGGACTTCTGAGATCGCCGCGCGCAGTTCCGGGGTCAGGAATCCTTCGAATTCCTCAAGACGGTTTAATTCTTCCTCCAAGGCGGCGGCGGCGATCCAACGCGCCGTCTCGCGCTGCAGACCGCCCAGTTCAATGAGCAGGTTGCGCGTCAAACCGCCGGGCTGCTTGGCCTTTTCGGCGGCTGCCGAAAAAACGGTCATCGCGGCGCGGGCCTTGTCGGTCAATTCCGCGCGGGACTTAAGACGAGGGGGCGGCGGACGGTTGGGAAGTCCGCGAAGCAGGCGGGCCTCAAATTCCGGATCGTCCCAATCCTTTGCGCTGGGTGTAACACCGGCTTCGCGCGCGAGGGCGGCCACGCGATCGCGGCGGATACGGTCATCGAGATTTTTGAGATCGAACTGCATGCCATAGGCGGGGTACGCGAGAGTTTGGTAATCCAATTTGCCCGTTTCCACGAGCAGCGGAGCCCCCGGCGCGCGACGTTGATTGAGAGCGCTTTGAAGGGCCAGGAGCTGCGGGGAGTAGCCATTGAGATTGCCTGCACTTAAGCGGTCGTAGATTCCATTGAAAGACGTTGCCGGAGGAGAAGACTTTTCTGCGGTGGGAGTTTCGTCGGGCTTGTCGCGCAGCTTCGTGTTAGCTTGAGTGCCTTTCCCTTCAAAAATCGCGCGCAGGATTTCACGTCGCTCGTCGTCCGATACTTCGTTGGCCTGTTTCTTGAGTAGTTTTGAATCCCGGGCAGTCCGGCGTAATCGGTTGAAGAGATTTTTTTCCGCCCCCGGATTGTGTACGTAACTAACCTGCAATTGGTGCACGAGTGTCGATTCGTATGACTTGGTCCCGGCCGCGTCGTCGCTCATCAGCCCGATCATCACGCGGGCGGCGGAATCGGGGTCCTCCGCGGCCCAGCGTTTGGCCGCGGCCTCGCGCGTGTCCTGGTCCGAGAGGGGAGTCAAGAATTGGCTGAGCTGGGAGCGGGCGACGCGTGCTGCGACAGTGTCGGAAACGGCAGAATCGGATGCAATTCGATCGCGAAGTGCTACGACCGACGGGTCCGTCGTCTCGCCGCGAGTCGAGCGCGGCTCCGTCTGCGCGGTAGCCAAGGCCGTTAATAAAAGAAACCACGCCGCCAGATGCACGCTCACGGGGGCGGCGTGGCGGCCGGGGAGGAAACGGAGAGGTCGAACGCAAAAAGGCTTTTTGAGCCCGAGCGCACCACGCCGTCGTTTCCAATGCGGGCCAACCCCAGTACTAGATCTGAAGAAGCGACATCTTTGCGTTTTTTTGTGGCCAGATCCAGGAAGGTATGGGTGTCACTGGAATCGGGCACGCGCCAACGCGCGAGCAGAAAGCGCCCGTTGGGCGACAAGGTCATGGTAATCAAGTGCGGGAAGGGCCCCACGGTCGCCAACGTTCGTCCCATCCAGTCCCGAGCATCTACCGTCCAGCCGGCGGTCGACGTGCGCGTGAGCAAGAGGGTTTTCCCGTCGGCCGCGAAAATGAGCGGCTCGCCTCGCTCGGGCAGATCGGCGTCCGAGTCCCGCCATAACTCTTGGCCGGTCGTCCCGAAAACCCGCAATTGGCGTCTTGATTCGGTTACCCGAGTTTTACCCGGCGTCCAAAACAAGCGCCGATCCAGCGTCCACGCCAGGCGTCCGTCGGGAGAGGTTCCCCCGAGAATTTCGTGGGACGAAGTGCTCTCCGATTCGCCGGCGCTAAGCGGGACTTCCTGGCTTAGGCTGCCGTCGGCGCCGTATAAAACGAGCGAACGGCCTTGCCGAGTCCATCCCGGGGTCGATTGCAAGGGAGCGATCTCGGCCATCGCCGGCGCGGGGGCCGACCCGTCTTGCGCCCATGCCGCGATGATAGGCGCCGCCAAGGCGATCGCGACAAGCGCGGAAATTTTACTCAGCATCATGGACTCCCCCAACGACGACTTTCGGCAGACGAATGGTCGGCTGGCCGTCGCTGACGGGGACGCTTTGGCCTTCCTTTCCGCACGTGCCCGCGCCCCAACCGATGTCCCAGCCGACGCGGTCGATGGAGCGCAGGCATTCGGGGCCTACGCCGAGAAGATTCGCATCGCGGACCAGATGTTTGATTTCGCCGTCCTCGACCCAAAAGCCCTCGTCCACCTCGAAAACGAACTCACCGGTCGCGGTGTTCACTTGGCCGCCTCCCATGCGCGTGACGAACAGTCCCCGTTTCAACTCCGCGGCGATCTGCGCAGGATCGTCCGGACCGGGGGCGATATAGAGGTTCGACATCCGCGGGAACACCCGATCGCTAAACGACTCTCTGCGGCCGTGACCGTTGGACGCGCGACCTTCCCGCAAGGCGGTCGTGCGGTCGTAAAGGTATCCGGTCAGCACCCCCTTTTCTACCAGCGCGGTCGGCGCGGCCGTCACGCCCTCGTCGTCAAAAAAATAGGAGCCGCGCTGGTGCGGCAGCGTCGGGTCGTCGATCACGGTGATCTTTTCCGACGCGATCCGCCGCCCCACCGCGCCGCGATACGCGGGAGAAGACCCTTCCTGCACATGGTCGACTTCGAGCGAGTGGCCGATCGCCTCGTGAATGAACGTGCCGCCGGCGGACGCCGAGAGAACGACCGGCATTTCGCCAGCCTTGGCCTTTGGCGCGCGCAGCTTGGCCAGCGCGCGGGCGGCCGCGCACCGCGCCGCGGCGAAAGGGGCGTCGCCCTCCAGGATTTCCCAACCGCGCTGGGCGGTCAGAACTTCGTAGCCGGTTTGGAGGTGTCCGTTCTCCTCGGCGACGATCGAAACGGACAACCGAGTGGAAATGAGGCGTTGGCGGACGTCGGTTCCGTCGGCGTTGAGCACCCGCGTCTTTTTGACGTGATCGCCGCAACTAATCGTCGCCTGGCGTATCCCGGGAAATTCGGCTCGGACGACGCGGTCTAGCTCGCGCAGGAGGGAGATCTTTTTTTCGAGGCTAATTTCCACGGGGTCCGTTCTCGCGACCGATATTTTTGAAATCGGAGTGGAAAACGAAGGGGAACGTCCGCCTGGTGGCAGCAGGTCGTCGCGCAGGCGCGACGCTCCTTCTGGAGTCGTGTCGTGGCTCGAGCCGAAGAAGGTTTCAACAACGTCCCCGCGCCGCCTGAGCAGGCGAATACCCAAGCCGCGAGTGCTGCCGGCGCCGACGTCCTGAACCCGGCCGTCTTCCAGGCAAGCCGAGGACCAAGAGCCTTCCTCGAAATAGGCTTCTGCGTCATCGACTCCTGCCAAAGTCGACGCATAAGACGCCGCGGATCCTGAATCAATCTTCATTTGGAGCTCGCGCGCGGCCAGCGAATGGAGACGGTGGTTCCTTTCCCCAAAGTCGACGAGAGCTCGGACTTGCCGCCGTGAAGCTCGGCTACTTTTCGAACGTAGGCCAAGCCCAAGCCGAGGCCTTCTTGCTGGCCGGTGAAATCCTTCTCGATTTGATAGAAGCGCGAGAAGACCGCCTGTTGCGATTCGGGCGGAAGGCCGGGTCCGTGGTCGGTCACCGACACCGAGAACGAAGCGTCGGCGGCATCCGCGCGAATGACGATAGCTCCGTGCTCGGCGGGGCCGAATTTAAGCGCATTCTCGACCAAATTTTTTACGACCTCCAAAATCATGTCGCGATCGGCGCGAAAAGTGAGGCCAACCATCTGGTAGTCGAGTTGGGCCTGTTTTTCCGCGATCCTGTCGCGCAGCGCCTTGACGGCGTCCGATACAACGGCGTCGATGTCGATGTCGACGACATTGGCGGCGGCGTCGGGACTTTCCAAGGTCGTATAGCGAATTAGTTTGTCCACGAGCTCAGCGACCTTAACACCCTGCTTGTTAATCGTCCGGGCCGCGAGCAACGTTGATTCGTTCGTGCTTTTGGACTCGAATTCGGCGAGCAGTACATCCGAGAAGCCGATGACGGACGCGAGGGGAGTCTTCAATTTATGCGATATCAGAGAGAGGAATGTCCGCTTCATTTGTTCCTGTCGCTGGTTTTCCGTGTCATCCCGGAACACGAAGAGGCGCCCATCGCCTTCGAACAAAGGGGCTTTTGTCACATGACCGGTGATGACCAGGAGCGTGGGAGCTGTCCGCATCGCTGTGAAATCGCAGGACGTTTTCAAGAGAACATTCACCGCCGGTATCACGGTCAGCCCAGCCAACGCGTGATCAAGGTTCGGGTGGTCGCCTCCCAGCAGAAGTTTTGCGGCCTCATTGGCGAGTACGATTTGGCCTTGCGGGTTAGTGAGTACCGCGCCGTCGTGCATTTGGGAGAAAATGGTGGCGAGCTTGAACTTTTCGTCGCGCAGCGACGTGAAGAGTCGCGCATTGTCGATGGCCACACTTGCTTGGGAGGCGAATGCCTCGAATGCGAGGATGTCGTCCCTATCAAACGGTCCAGAGCGCTTGTTAAGGGCCTCGACGACGCCGATCAGCTTGCCTTTAAAGACGATCGGAACCGCCAGGATCGAGCGCGTGGTAAATCCCGATTTTGCGTCCGTCTGAGGGGACCACCTAGGTTCATCCGCGACGTTATTGATGATCTCCGGCGTACGCGATTGTGCGACCGTGCCGGCAATTCCTTGCCCCAGCTTCAAGCGCATTTTGGAAGCCTCTGGCCCTAGGCCGAGCGCCACGTCGAAATATAGTTCGTCCGTGGCGGGATCCAGCAGCAGGAGAGAGGCAGCTTCCGCGTCGACGACGCCGGACGCCAATTTGAGCACAGTCGCCAGCAATTCGGGGAGCTCAAGCTTGGAGGCGAGCACCCGGCCGACTTCGAGTAGCAGCTCCAGCCGCCGAGCTTCTTTCATAGACGACCTTACACTACCAAATCGATTGGATCCCTGGACAAGAGCGTCCCGTCAGGCTATTCTTGAAGCCATGAACTTTCGCTGCGTCCTTGCGACGGGGTTGACCGTTGCCATAGCACTACCGGTGACTGCCAAAATCCGGGAGAAGGACCTTCTCGCCCAATTCGCCATGGCAAAATCCGCAGATCGAATTCGCTTGGCCCCGGCCGTCGGTCGACTGAAAAACAAGGCCGCCGTGGGCGCGCTGCTCGCGGCGCTGGATTTTAAGAAAGGCAACCCTCGGGAATCGGCGGCCATCGTCGACGCGTTGGGCCTTAGCCAAGATCCCCGCGCCGCATCGGACCTGGCGGTCGGCTGGGACTACCTGCGTACTCTGGCGATGGCGGGCGATCTCCCGGCGCCTTTAGTCCATTTGCGGGGACGGATCCTTGACGCGCTTTCCCGGTGTGGTGGAGAGCAAGCAACGGCGATCCTCTCGGAGGCCGTCAACGATAAAGATCCCCGGGTGGTCGAAGAGGCGGTTCGGGGGCTCGGGCGCCTGCAGGTCAAAGACGCGGTTCCTGCCCTTCAACTATTGGCCACCCAAGGCGGGAGCACGGCCCGGGCGGCAGTCGAGGCTTTGGCGGAGATCGGCGACAAGCGCGCGATTTCGACTTTGGAGCAGGGGTTGGTCAACCCCGATAAATTCATCGAGGTGGCGGCAGCTTATGCGTTGGCCAAACTCGATGACAAAAAAGCCCTCGCGCAGCTCGAATCCTTCCTGAAGGCGGATCCCGGAGAGGAGAAAGTCGGAATCCTCGCCGCATATTACCTCGCCAAGCTCGACCGGAGCTCCGGTCTCCAGCATCTCGAGAAGCAGATGAAAAAGAAAGATTCTGCTTTCAGCGTGATTGCCGCGGACTCGCTCGGCAAATCCGAAAATCCGCGCGCCGTCCTACCCTTGGTCGAAGCCATGCAGTCGGAGGATTCATTGTTGCGCCTCTCAGTCGCCCGCAGCCTCGGCCTTCTCGGCGGCACGCGCGCGTTGTCCGCCTTGAAAAAACTTCGCGACGATTCGAATGCCGGCGTGCGTTCCGCAGCACTCATGTCTTTGATCGCGCTGGGAGAGGTTGACTGACGTGGTCATCAAAAAATCAATTCCGCCCGGGCCAGAATGGTCGCCCAAGCACGCCACCCATGTCCTTCGGAATATCCCGATCAATATTTGGGACGATTATCATGACGACGGTTTTATTCCGAAGGGCGAGGTTCAGGAGGCGCACGCCTACGTCGAATCCTTTCTACTGTCGGTAGAATTGCGCAACGACGTGATGCGCGAATTCCTAGGCGTTCTCAAAAAGCTGGCTCCCAGCAAGAAAACTTCGTTTTCGCTGGTCGAACGCGGCGAAGGCGAATTGGAAATAGCGATAAAACATCTGACCCATGCCGATCGCATGGAATTGCTACGACGCATGAAGAAGGGAAAGCCCAAATATATGGGAGTGCCTCTGGACGTCTACAGCGAATCCTGACCCCAACCCGCCGGTTCGCCCTGGCTTTACGATTAGGCTATAGGCGCTTCATCAAACGTTGTGTTTCTTGGACCAGGATGGCGTGCTTCGGTTGAAGTTCCACTTTTCCGGGGACGTCTCGAGCGACGTCCCAACTTCCGTAACGAGCATAAAATACGAATCCGGCATGGATCAACGCTGTCATCAGTGAGTTTGAAACGGTCAGAGAGGGGAATTTAGATTCATCCCCGCCCCAGCCGAGGCCCAGCACTTTTACGGCCACGTTTCTGTAGCCGAGGGCCTGTCCCCGTGTTTCGAAAAATGCTCGCAAATAGCTTTGCGCCCCAAGAAGACTTTTCCCGGAAACGGAGAAATCCAAAACAGTCAACGTCTTGTCGTTGAGCGCCGACGGTGGAGGCAGCATTTCATTAAGATGAGCGAAGATCGCGGCTTTGCGTTCTGGCAATTCATTGATGGGACGGCGGGAGTTGGACAACGGCAATTGTGCGGAGTATCCGGGATACTTTGCCTCGAGGTAGGCGATAAACGCCGCGGGTGAGCGACCCAACCCCAAGATAAAATTATGGGTCTTCATCCCGGCGAGTGGGTGAAATCGGCGTAAAAAGCGCGGTGCTCTCGACGAAGAAATAGCGTTTAAGGCGGTCGCAAAATCTGGCACGATTGCCGGATGCGAAAACAGCGATGCCTGCGAGATGCCTACCAC
>JANPGH010000007.1:0-4720 GCA_031423795.1 Elusimicrobiota bacterium
GTCGCGCTCCTTGGTGATGTCGCCTTCGACATGGACCCAGGCGACCTTGCCGTCCTTGTTGATCAGGACGGTCGCGCGCTGGGCGATGTTGCCGCCCGGGTGGAACAGGCCGTAAGCCTTGATCACCTTGCGATGCATGTCGGCAAGCAAAGTGTGCTTCAGGCCGCGGGCTTCCTTGAAGGCCTTGTGCGACCAAACGGAGTCGACCGAGATGCCGGCGACCTCGGCGTGCTTACCGAAGCGCGACATGTCCTGGGAGAAGCAGACGTTCTCGTTGGTGCAGGTCGGCGACCAGTCGAGCGGATAGAAAAACAGCGCGACTGGCTTCTTACCGACGAAATCGGCGAGTTTCCAGTCCTTCTTTTCCGAGTCCGGCAGGGTAAAGTCGGGGGCGACAGCACCCACGGCGATCGGCGTGGTTTCGGACGGCGCGGTGGCGGTAGTCATATTCTCTCCTGTGATGGTGTCAGGCTTTTGATTATTTTGAATATTATTCAAAATAATCAAAAGCCTGACACCGTTATCCGTTATCGGGTAACGAGCTTGATTTCGAGCGGCTTGAAATTGGCGTTGCGGATGCTGACGGCGGCGGCGACTTTGCGAGCGGTTTCGCGGAAGGACTTGGCGGGCAGGGAGTCGGGATGCGAGATCGTGATCGGGGTCCCGACTTCCGAGGCGGTACAGACTTCAGGGTCGAGCGGGATGCCGCCGAGGATTTCAACACCATAAACTTCACGCAAAGCCTTAGCCGATCCTTCGGAGAAGATTTTGCTGACCTTCGAGCAATGCGGACAGACGAAACCGGACATGTTCTCGACGGCGCCAAGGATCGGCACGTTCAGCTTCTTGAACATGGCCACGGCCTTGCGTACGTCGGAGAGCGCAATGCTTTGCGGGGTGGTGACGATCACGGCCCCCGCCAACGGCACCGTTTGGCACAGCGTCAGCTGGACGTCGCCGGTGCCCGGCGGAAGGTCCAGCACGAGATAGTCCAGGTCTCCCCACTTCACGTCCTTCAAAAATTGGTTGATCGCGCCGTGCAGCATCGGGCCGCGCCAGATCACCGGCTTGTCGGGATCCATCAAGAAGCCCATCGACATGATCTTCACGCCGTGGCTTTTGGCGGGCTCGATCTTGTTGTCTTTGTCGACCGTCGGCTCGTAGCCCTTCACGCCCATCATCTGTGGCTGGTTGGGCCCATAGATGTCAGCATCCATTAAGCCAACTTTGGCGCCTTCCATCGCCAGGGATACCGCGAGGTTCGAGGCGACCGTGGATTTGCCGACGCCCCCCTTTCCAGCGGCAACGGCGATGATGTTGCGAATGCCCGGCGGCAGCACGCTTTCCAGGCGCGCGTCCTTCTTCACCGACGCCGTCATGTTGATTTTGACGTCCTTCACGCCGCCGACTTTCTTGATCGCCTCTTCCGCCTCAAGCTTCATCATGCCCTTCAGAGGACAGGCGGGGGTGGTGAGCACGTAGTCGAAGCTCACCACCCCCCCTTCCACGACGAGATTCTGCACCATCCCCAGAGTCACGATGTCCTTATGAAGCTCCGGCTCGATGCACGTCGACAGCGCCTTCAGAATCTCGTCTTTATTGGGCATAAACTCCTTACATCAAGAACAGCATCTCGCGGTACTTCGGCACCGGCCAAGACTCGGCCGGCATCAGCAGTTCGAGCGAATCGACCTGCTCCCGAATCTCCGCGAAGAGCGGCTTGACGCTTTCGCAGTAAGCCGCGGCCTTTTTCTCGACGTCGGAGATCGCGTCGGCCTTCTCGCGCGCCGCATTGAGCTTATCGACGCCGACGAGGGCCAATTCGATCTTCGTGGCGACCGACTTCAGCAGGGACAACTGCGCGGGAACCTTAACCCCCGCGGATTTGAGCCCCGCCATGCCCGTCGCCAGCTTGTTCCGGTATCCGACGGCCGCCGGAACGAACAGCGTCGTCGTCATCTCGGACACGAGCTTGGCTTCGATGTCCAAATCCTTCGCGTACTTCTCAAGCAGGATGTGGTAACGCGAGTGCGACTCCTCGGAAGTCAGGACCTTGAGCTTCTCGAACAGCTCGACGGACTTCTTAAGGTTGAACCCCTTGAGTGCTACCGGCGTGGTCTTCTCATTGGGCAGGCCACGCTTCTTGGCTTCCTTGACCCACTCCTCAGAGTAGTTGTTGCCCTCGAAGCAAACGCCCTTCGACTCCTTGTAGAGTTTGCGTAGGACTTCGGTGGCCGCGTCCTTGAAGGACTTTCCGCCCTTAATGGCCGAGTCGATCAGTTTCTTGGTTTCAATCAGCTGACCGGCGACGATGGTGTTGACCGTTGTGATCGGAATCGCGTTGTTGGCGGACGCGCCGACTGCGCGGAACTCGAACTTGTTGCCGGTGAAGGCGAACGGCGAGGTCCGGTTGCGGTCGGTGTTGTCCTTGAGCACCGGCGGAATCTTGTCGATGCCAAACGGAATCCACATCGGGTCGAGCTGCTTGGTCGTCACGCCCTTTTCCAGGTCGTTGAGGACGTTGGTCAGCTGCTCGCCCAGGAACACCGACATGATCGCCGGAGGCGCCTCGTTGGCGCCCAAGCGGTGGTCATTGCCCGACGACGCGATCGACGCGCGCAAGAGCAGGCTGTGCTCGTGCACGGCCTTGATGATCGAGACCAGGATAATCAGGAACTGCAGGTTCTCCTGTGGCGTGGCTCCTGGAGACAGCAGGTTCTTGCCCGTGTCGGTGCCCAGCGACCAGTTATTGTGTTTGCCCGAGCCGTTGACGCCGGCGAAGGGCTTCTCGTAGGTGAGTGCCGCCAGGCCCTGGCGCGCGGCGACGCGCTTCATCACGTCCATCACCAGCTGGTTGTGGTCGACGGCGACGTTCGCCTCTTCGAAGATCGGCGCGCATTCAAACTGGTGGGGTGCCACCTCGTTATGGCGGGTCTTCAGCGGAACGCCGAGCTTGAACAGCTCGCTTTCCATCTCCGTCATGTACGCGAACACGCGGTCCTTAATTGAACCGAAGTAATGGTCCTCGAGCTGCTGGCCCTTCGGGGACGGCGCGCCGAACAAAGTGCGGCCGGCCAAAAGCAGATCCGGCCGCGCCTTGAAATACTCATTGTCGATCAGAAAATATTCCTGCTCGGCGCCGAGCGTCGAGAATACTTTCTTCGCATCGCTCTTGAAGTAGGCGAGGATGCCCAGCGCCGCGTCGTCGAGCGCCTCGATCGAGCGCAGCAGCGGGGTCTTCGTGTCGAGCGCGTGGCCGGTGTAAGACACGAAGCAGGTTGGGATGCACAGCGTGTTGCCGCCGGGCGTCTCCAAGATGAATGCCGGGGATGTCGGGTCCCACGCCGTGTAGCCGCGCGCCTCGAACGTCGCACGCAGGCCGCCCGACGGGAAGGAGGACGCGTCCGGCTCGGCTTGTACGAGCATCTGGCCGGTGAAGGCCTCCATCACGCTGCCAGCACCCGTCAGGTCGATGAACGCGTCATGCTTCTCGGCGGTGCCGCCGGTCAGCGGCTGGAACCAATGGCAATAGTGGGTCGCACCCTTCTGCATCGCCCAAGTCTTCATCGCGGAAGCAACCGCATTGGCGGCGTCGATGTCCAGGGTCTCGCCATTTTCTATGGCGTTCTGAACGTTGCGGAAAGTTTCCTTGGGAAGGAGAAGCTTCATCGTCTCCAATCCGAAAACGTTGCACCCGTAATATTCGGACACTTTCGACGCGGGCGCGGAATTGTAAGCGGACTTCGCGGCGGGTTGGGAGGTCATTTCGGCGAGGGCTCCATGAGGCATGAGTGTTTTCTCTCCATGCAGTTCGGCGTTCCGGCGGGGCCTTTCCCGGGACGACTTATATCGCCGTCTCCGGGCCTTCTCCCCGTCGAGACTATGATACTTTTCTTGACCCGGGAATGTCCAGGGACAGACCGAAACGATCAGCTCAAGGGAAGTCGATGTCGACCTGGACCGTCATCGTGTCGCGGCCGGCCGCCGCGTGATTATTGTAGAAGTCGTACCCCAAAAGGACGCTCGTCTTCGGAGAAAATTTCCACGCGACGCCGATGTTGACTGCTCCTAACGCCGATCTCCCCCCCTTTATAATCGATCGCCGCCCACAGCCGATCGGAAATTTCCACCATCTTTCTGTCCCAGGCCAGCAGGACGCCGCGATTGGCTTTCGCTCCCGTCTCATCGATAAGCACGCGGGAATTGCCGACGTAATAACCCGCTGTGAATCGCCCCACGATGGCCACCGTCTTGGCCGCCAGACCGTAAAACACGTTTTGATTCGTCTTATCAGATCGCGTGCCCAAGCCGTATGCGCCGGCCGCCAAAGCCGGGCTGTAGGATCCCAATAAGCCTTCTGGGGTGCTCAACTTAAAATTGAAGTAAACAGGGTAGGCGTCAAGCGCAGTTCCGTTCTTAACGACATCTAGACCTGCTTCCGCCTGGACGTTTTTGAACGGCGACAGGCCGACCGTCGGCCCAAGAATCAATGTCGACGGCTTATAACCGCCCGTCGCTTCGGGACGGACGGGAAAAAAATTATCAATGGTGAGATGAAGGGTCTTGAACGGCTGCGCGTCCGTTGAAGGAATCCAAACGTGCGGCGTGGGCGTCGCCCACGACGCGTTGGTTACCGCCATAAAAATAGCCAACACCAAACCAATTATCCGCACGATGTAATTGTAGTGAATTTTTTGTATTTAAATTAAAAAACCATAAC
>JANPGH010000008.1:0-11091 GCA_031423795.1 Elusimicrobiota bacterium
GCGCCTCAAAGTTCTCACCTGCATGCTTGATCCGATCTAAAATCCATTGAAAATCACCCACTCGCCGGGATGAAGACCCTAAAGATGAAACCCAACACTTCGTGACGATGACCAAGCCGTACCAGATCGCAAAGGATGCAGTGACCCAGAAACTATATGAAGAGATCATGGGCGAGAACCCTTCGCGCTTTAAAGGCGCTAACCGTCCCGTGGAGAACATCTCTTTAGATGATGCCAACAAGTTCATCTCAAAACTTAACAAAAAGACGGGCAAAAACTTCCGCCTTCTGACGGAAGCGGAGTGGGAGCGCGCGGCGAGAGCGGGTGAACTGGGAAGCCGTCACGGCAGTGTTGATGAGGTCGCTTGGTACGATGGTAATTCAGGTGGAACAACCCAAGAGGTCGGCGGGAAGAAACCGAATAAATGGGGCATCCGAGATATGCTCGGCAACGTATTTGAGTGGACTCAGGACCGGTATGGCGACTATCCTGCGGGGGATACGCTTGATCCCCAGGGTCCTGCTACGGGCTCCGACCGGGTTATTCGTGGCGGCTCCTGGTACAGCTACGCCGGGCGCGCGCGGTCGGCCGGCCGCCGCGACGCCGATCCGGGCGGCCGCAGCGACGACCTGGGCCTGCGCCTTGCCCACTGAGGTCATTACGCTTTACCCTTTTACGATTTAACACTTTGCGGGTTTTAGCGGAGTGATCTAATGCGTGCGCGCGCGAAGCCGCGCACGCATTAGATCACGGAGCTGGCTAAAGAAACGAGAACATGAAACTTAAGATTTTCACCCTGCGCCTGGATCCCTCCACGGGAAAATTCGACGACCAGGGCTTGGCCGATTTCCAGATCGGCAAGGACATAATCGACGTGTCGGAACATTTTCTGGTATATGAGAAAACCCCGACGCTTACATTGGTCGATCCTTCTTTTGATTTTCGAATTAATTCAGAAAATTTCGGGATGGCGATTGAAGCTAAAACAGCGATGATCGCCACGACGACCATCAATTCGGATGAGCGTAAATCCTATTGATCTCGATCGCCGATTTCCCATTTCTAAATCTTTGGAGAGGTCTTCATTCCTCGCAATGTAACAGGAGAAAAGTCGGAATTCAAGGGCATCGAAATTTCAGGCCAAAGATTAGCCATACCGCTACCGTGTATTATTTGTGAGAGAAGGTAAATTCTACTTGGAGTTTTTTAAATTCTAAAATAGGCAGGATCTGCCAGCGAGCCACCGGCTGCCAAGGACTCGAAATAACCCCGTCATTGGCGCTGAAAACTGGCGCCACTTGGGGGACATCGGCGATCGTCGCGACTTGGACCCAATGCACCGTAGTGTACGTGGTACAATTAAATCATGATTGCTCGTCTCTTTTTAAGTGGACGCATCGCTACGTAGACGCGCTATGAGCCCTCGGAGATGCTTTAGAATTGTCAACTACTTTTTTATCAGCTCGAATTTGCGGCCGCGCTTGAAAAGCGCTTTCATTGAACCGTCGGTCATGGGTTCCGACCACTGCCCCGTCGGCATTGAGGTCGCATAAGGAATCGATGCGAATAATCCATCGTTTCGCGGAAACGGCCGCCATTTTAAGCATCATTTCCGGAGTATCCTTTGCGAAGGGGAACGACATGAATAAGCCCGAAGTGAGGCAACCCGCCACAGAGTTCTCACACGCCGCTACTTATCTCAGAGATCGCATCGACCAGCCCGGCGCTCGCCGGCTGCTGCGGATTTTTATCAGCTCCGATAAATTTAATCCGACGAATCTCCGGGGGACCGCTGCCTCTGATTATCGGTTTCTCAGGTTTCCTTCTTTGATGATCGAAATCGACCCGGATAATCTCAAGGAGGTGGCCATCGCGACAGAATACCCAACGGCGGACGCGGGGCCGGTGTCGGCCTCTGGACAGCCAGCCAACGCCTACATCAAGGATTTGAAGCTCACCGAGCGAGAGGCGTCGTTTCGCTTGAGTTATGCGTTCTCGGATTTATCCGAATCGAAGTACGCGGTCCGCGACGCGCGGTACATTGCGCCAATGTTCATTGAGCCCTCGATCATTAAGACACTCGAAGGCTCGGAGCTGGGCGCCTCCCCGCAGCTTGCCGTCCTCGCTCAATTGCAGAAGGGCGCCGGCGACTTCGCCGCTTTTCGCCGAGGATTCTCCACGGAGCAGAACCGCTGGCTGACCCACCTCCTGCAGTCGGTGGATGAGAAGAGGTTGATGTCCCAGATGGATTTTTCGACGCTCATCGCAAAAGCCCCCGGCTATGGGAAGCTCTACGTCGGAAAGGATTTCGCCGATTTGATCTTGACTGATCCGGTAGGGGCCAAAATGAGAGTTTCGTTCATTCTGGAGGATGGCGTCTGGAAGGTCTGGTGAGCCCGCTTAGGACTTGAAGGCCAACGACACAGTGTGGCTGGGAACGATATTAGGCATGGATGACTTCGCCTTGCGAGTGGCGTATTTCTTCTCGAAAATTCGCGCCATCTCTTTAGCCTGTTCTGAGGAGTCACAGATGACCATGGCTCCGATTGTGCGGTCATTCTTCATCACACGCGAGCTCTCAAAGTCATCCACTCCTGTCCGGTTAAAGTTGGAGGCATAGCTGTGGGTCTTGAGGTTTAAGGCGTGCGAGCCTGGAATCGTTGAGACTGAGCAGCAAGTAGTAACACATCGCGACCCATATATGAGTCATCACGGCGTTCTTCGATGTGCCGAGGAACGTTTTGATTTTCAGGTTCGGTTTGATCCACTTGAAGAAAATCTCGATCTGCCAGCGGGCTTTGTAGATCTGGCGGCAGAACCAACGACCAGATACCGTCCTGGCGTTTACGCATTTTGAGCAGGCCCGATTCCCAACCATTGAAATCGCCTACGAGTTCGACGCTTTTCGCCTTCGCGGCCCGGTGCTTGAATTCGAACGGCGAAAGTTCCAGGATTTCCTCGTCACCGGGATGATCTCGGGGCGTGAATGTGGTGACCGTGGGTTTCAAAGGCGTGGGTTGCCAGCCGGTGGCAAAATGCGCATATTCCCGCAGTGCGTCGATCCAATCCACTGAAGGAATGCTGATCAGCACGAGCACCGCGATCACGGTCGCCCACAAGGTCTGCCGGCTGCGCCAATTCGTGGCGCGATTGTGCAAAACCCCGTGCGCGTGCGCACCGCGGACAAATGGCGTAGAATCAGACCTATGCTCGTCGCCCTCGGCGTCTTTTTGACGCTTGTCGCCTTCAATGCTCAAGGCGTGGGAGCCTATTTGCTCGGGCATCGGTCCGCTTTGGATGGCCGCAGCGTTTGGCTATGGGCAAGCGACGGGCTCCTTCCGATACTCGTCGCCGTCAGTTTGGGGACGATCGCGTTGGGACTGGGACGAGCCACCGCCGCGCGCCTTGGCATCTTATTGGAAGGCCGCCTCGGTCTGATCGCGGCGACGACGCTGGGATTGGGGTTATTGGCCCAGGCGGTATTCCTTGTGGGCATATTGGGCCGATTCGACAGGACGGGGTTGGCGGTGATCACTCTGCTTTGCGCCGCGATCGCCGCTCCCTTCGTTCGCGGCGCGGGCAGTGTTGAAAAGCCATCTGGTAATGCGCTTCAGGCCGTCGTCGCGGGATTTCTCGCGTACGCCTTCGCGTGCGCGATGATTAGCGCACTGGCGCCGCCCATCGAATGGGACGTTTTGGCGTACCACCTAGCTTTGCCTGAAATTTACCTTAAAGTCGGACGGATCGTCACAGTTCCGTGGATGATTCACTCCCATTGGCCGAGATTGATGGAGACGTTTTACGGCCTTGCGATGGCTTTCGGCTTCGACACGGTGCCGGCCCTTATTCATTTGGGAGCGGTAATTCTCTTGGTCTCGGGGACGGCGGCGGTCGCAGGCAGCGGCGTTGCGGGATGCACTGCGGCGATACTGCTCGTCGGCCAACCGGCGTTGCTGCGTCTGGCCGGCTGCGCGCACGCCGATGGCGTGACGTCGCTGTGCGTCTTCGCGGCGGCTTGGTCGTTATCCCGTTGGGATGAAAGCCGTCGGGACGGTTGGCTGCTGGCTGGCGGACTGTTGGGAGGATTGGCGGCGTCGACCAAACTGCTCGGGGTTGCGGCGTTGGGCGGATGGGCAATCGTTTTGGCTGCCAAGACGCGCCGTCCCCGTGAGGTTGCCTTTTTTGCCGGCGCTGGCGCGCTGATGATTGGTCCATGGCTGGCGCAGACTTGGTGGGTGACCGGCGATCCGGTTTGGCCATTTTTGAGAAATAGCCGCGAGGCCGCCGAGTTGGCGACGCGCTATCTGAGATCCAATAGGTGGGACTTCCCGCCGCCGTTGGGGTTCTTGACCCACGATGGGCCGGGATATTTATTGGCCGCGGCTCTGGGTTTGTTCGCGTTGTCGCGGGGCCGCCGGCAGAAAGCAACGGCGGCGGAGCGCTGGCTTTGGTGGGCCGCTCCGGGATACGTCGTCTTGACGTGGCGCCACAACGAGGCGTGGCGGTTTTTGATGCCGATTTGGCCAGCGATCGCGCTGGCTGCCTCGCGGGCGATGACCGGCGCATTATCTGGCGGAAGTCTGCGAAAAGCGGCGGCGGCTTGCCTCATTCTCATTTCCTTGATACCGATCGCCCAGTCGTCGCCGAACAACGCTTTGTTCGCGGTTTTGGGCCTGCGTTCGTCTGCCGATCCGTCGGTCACCTCGCGCGCCCTTTTTTTAGAGAAAAGCGTAGAAATAGAGAGTTTTTTCAAGGAAGCGCGCTACGCGCTCAAGCCCAATTCGAAAGTTCTTCTCTTTCGCGAGGTCCGCGGTTATGGCGCGGGATTCAAGTATCAGTGGGGCGATCCGATGAATCAGGCGTTGATCGAGTATTCGCGGCTGGCGAACGCCGACGCGTTATTTGAGCGCTTGAGGTCCCAGGGCATGACCCATGTCCTCAATCATTTCGGCTCTCGCCTTTATCAGGTCGATCCGGGGTATTACGATGAGCGCATCATCGCGTTGATGGACCAGTGCCTGAAAAAACACTCGCGGAAGGTCCTGGAGCGCGAGGGGATTTCCCTGCATGAATTACTTTGACGCGGCGCGGTCACTACTGACCAAATCCCGGGCGGTCGGGGTCGCCACGTGTCTTATTTTGACCGGACACGCGATGTTGAGCTGGCGGGCGATTAACAACCTGAGCGCTACGTTCGATGAGCCGATGCACGTGGCGGCCGGTTATTCCTATTGGGCGCGGGGAGACATGCGCTTGGATCCCAACAACCCGCCGCTGGCCAAGATGCTCCTCACAGCGCCATTGTTGATACAGCCCGCCTCCGCGTCATGGACGACTCGGGAGTGGCAAGGCGGGTTCCACTATGCTTTCGGCGAAAGATTTTTTTATTGGAGCGGGAACGACGCCGACGCGATGCTCGCCAGCGCGCGAAGCGTCAACTTGATGTTATCGCTGTTGCTTCTGGTCGCGATTTGGCGTTGGAGCGCGCAAAAATGGGGCGAGTGGCCGAGCGTGGCGGCCTGCGCCGTCGCCGCGGCCTCGCCTACATTGTTGGCCCATGCCAGCCTTGCCACCAACGACATGAGCGCCTGCCTGTTCGCCGTCGCCGGGATACTGGCATGCGCCGATTTCGTCGAAAAGGGCCAGAGGCAGTCGGCCCTGGCTGCTGGGCTTTGTGCCGCCGCCGGAATGCTCAGCAAGTACTCAGCCATTTTGCTGGTCTTCGTCTATTTGGGGATATTGATGTCCGACGTCCGCGGCCGTCGCCGCGCAATGCTCCTCGAATTTGCCCGCTGGGCGGCCTTGCCGTGGCTCGTGATTATGGGCGCCTATGTGGTCCTATTTCCGGACGCGTGGTCGGGCTTCAGCCTGCGGTTGTGGCAGGTTTACGGGGGCTTCCACCCAGTTTTCGTCCTCGGCCGGAATTATCCGACCGGATGGCTGGGAACCTACGCGTTGGCCATGCTGGTCAAGTCCACCCCAGTTGAGTTGGGCGTGCTGGCGGTGGGTTTTTACTCTTGGAAGAAGCAGAAGACCGCCGGCGAGCGCGCCCCGTGGATCTTAGCGGGAACGTATCTGCTCGCTGCAACCTTTAGCCACAAGCAAATCGGACTACGCTACGTCCTTCCCATTTATCCCGCGATAGCCTTAATTGCGGGGCGATTGGTCGCGCTGGCCATCCCGCGTCGCAGGGCGTGGCTCACGCTCGTCCTGGCAGTGGGACAGGGGCTATCGGCGTTTGAGGTTGCACCCGAGTTCCTGGGGTATTTCAACGGCTTTGCGGGCGGGATGAAGGGGGGATATCGTTTGCTGGGCGACTCGAATCTCGACTGGGGACAAGACCTTAAAATGCTCGGCGCTTATTTGCGCGCGCAAGGCCCTGCGGAAGTGATCCTGTCCTATTTCGGGACCGCCGCGCCCGATCATTACGGGATTTTCGCGCAGCATGCCGGCAGCACGAATTCGATCACGCGTCTGCGCGCCAATTCTAACCAGCCGGCCCGGGAGCTTTACGTGGTCAGCGCTACCCACCTCCAAGGCACCTACGCTCAAGGACGGGATTTACGTTGGGTCGTGGATCGACCGCTCTTGGCGCGCGTGGGGGCTGGTCTCTTCGTCTACGATGTTACGCGCGACGTTGAATTCCACCGGCGTTTGGCCGATTACTACGCGGCTGGCGGTGAATCGGCGTTGGCCGAGCATGAACGGGTGCGCGTACATTTTTTGGCCGCCATGAGGACCTCGGATTCGGCGACTCGGCGGCCATTGAAATAGCGCGGGGGACATGTTACCATCCGCCCATGGACTCTAAAACCCCTCTTAAGCCTTCCGTGCCTCCCGTCGAGAAATTGATCGAGGCCGCGCCGGCGCCTCACGAAAACCCCTGGCTACAAGCGATGGAGCAGTTGGACCGCGCCGGCAAGGCGATGAAGCTTGAGCCTTTTGCGCTTGAACGCCTGCGCCACTGTAAGCGGATCTTGACGGTTTCGGTTCCAGTCAAGATGGACGACGGCTCGGTCAAGGTTTTCGAAGGCTACCGGATCCAGCACAACATGGACCGCGGTCCGGCCAAGGGGGGAATCCGCTATCACCCGTCGGTTTCGCTGGACGAGGTCAAAGCCTTGGCCTTCTGGATGACGATGAAATGCGCGGTCGTCAACCTGCCCTACGGCGGGGCCAAGGGCGGCGTCGTTTGCGACCCCAAAAAGATGTCCAAGGGGGAGCTTGAGCGGATGACGCGTCGCTACACCGCCGAAATTTCCATCATCATCGGGCCGGAGAAGGACATTCCCGCGCCGGACGTCAACACTAACGAGCAGGTGATGGCGTGGATCATGGACACCTACTCGATGACGATTGGCTATTCATGTCCTGGCGTCGTCACCGGTAAGCCCATCGAGATCGGCGGTTCGTTGGGGCGCAAGGAAGCGACCGGGCGCGGCGTATTCTACGTGACCCGCGAGCTGTTGGCGCGCGAGGGCGTCGATCTGCGTAAGTCGACGATCGCCATTCAAGGCTTCGGCAATGTCGGTTCGAACGCGGCGAATATTTTCGTCGAACACGGCGCTCGCGTGGTCGCAATCTCGGACGTGGCCGGGGGGCTGTATGACCCGAAGGGCCTGGACATTCACGATTTGATGGAGTATCGAAAGACCCACGACTCGATTTCCGATTACCCGAAGGCGGAGCACATCCCCGTTGACCAATTCATCGAGGTCCCCTGCAATATTCTCATTCCCGCGGCGATGGAGAATACGATCACCAAGGCGAACGCTGACAAGGTCAAAGCCAAATACATCATCGAGGGCGCCAACGGGCCGACCTCCAATGACGCCGACGCCATCCTCGCTCGTCGGGGCATTATTGTGGTCCCGGACATTCTGGCCAACGCCGGCGGCGTGACCGTTTCTTATTTCGAATGGGTTCAGGACATGCAATCGTTCTTCTGGAGTGAGAAGGAGATCAACGCCCGGCTTCAGGACATTATCGTTGGAGCCTTCACCGAAGTCTACGAGCTAGCCAAGAAGGAAAAAATGGAAATGCGCATGGCCGCGTTCATCGTCGGCCTGCGGCGGTTGGGCAAGGCCGCCAGCATCCGGGGCATGTATCCCTAGGACACACTCCTCGTGATCGCCCTGGTCGCGGTGCTGGTATTGAGCGCGCCCGTCGTTTTCGCGGCTGACCTGTCGAGCGTCGACGCGTTGTATTGGCGGCGGGACCAAGGCCGCAATCTTGACACACACATCGAAGCGCTTGAGGCCATGCTCAAGGCCTCGCCGTTCGACGCCGAGTTGACGTGGCGTTGGGGTCGCGCGGTGGTTCGACGAGCTGAAAGGCGGACACATAAGGACACTCGCCTCGCCGACTTTCTTCGGGCCGAAGACGCTCTGAAGCGCGCGGTCGTGCTGAATCCCAATTCAGTCGACGCACATTTTTACTACGGCGTGGCCATGGGGCGACGCGGCGAGGCCCAAGGGGTTATGAAATCCGTTTTTCTGCTCAAGCCGATCAAAAAAGAGATGCATGAGGTGTTGCGCCTCGATCCGAAATATGGGGGCGCCCACCGCGTGCTCGGCGAAATATTTTGGCAAGTGCCGGGCTTGGCCGGGGGGGATAAGCGCAAAGCCCTCTCAGAATTCGAGGCCGCGGTCGTGTTTTCTCCGCATACGACGACGAATTACTTGCCTTTGGCCGAGGCCTACTTGAAATTTGACATGAAGGAAAAGGCCCTGGCCACGCTGCATCGGGTATTGGCGGAAAAAAATCCTGAGGACCCGGCGGCCGCACCTCGGGACCTTGCCGACGCTCAGAAATTGCTCGACTCGATTTTGCATTGAGTGTGGCACTCCACGTCGCGCAGCCGGGCTACGAATCTTTTCTTGCCAAGGAATTGAACGCGGCTCCCGTCGGCACCGGTCCCGGATGGGTGTTCGGCGCGTCAAGTGACTCGGAACCGTGCTTCGCCCATCTCTCGTTGCTGGAGCCGCAGGAATTAAGCGGAGGCTCAGTGAATGCATTGGCCTGGGCGATCGCCGATTTTTTTACGGAGTCAGCGCGCAGCGAACGATTCGACGGCCCGTGGCCGTTTTTGATGGAGAAAGCTGGTCTTCCAGGATTGCCCCGGAGGGCAAAAGCCGTCGAGAGCGAAGCTTTCGACCGCTTGCGGTCGAAAATGTCGCGCGTCGCCAAGCTGGCGGTCAATGGCCGGCCCGTCGCAGGAAAATCGCGAGGTCTTTTCGCCTATCTGGTCGATTTCAACCGGGCCTTCGTCTCTCGCGAGGCAGTCGCGTGGGGGCCGCGGCGCATGGCCGACGACACGCAAGCCCCCTCGCGCTCTTATTTAAAGGTGGAGGAGGCCTATGGAGTGCTCGGGCGCGAGCCAGCTGCGGGAGAAACTGTGGTCGACCTGGGAGCAGCACCCGGCGGGTGGAGCTACTCCGCTGCTCGTCGCGGCGCCCTGGTTACGGCCGTGGATAATGGACCCATGAAGGCAGGTGGCCTACATCCGGGCATCACCCACCGGGAAGAAGATGCGTTCAAATTCGTCCCCGCCGCCCCAGTCGATTGGCTGTTCTGCGACATGGTCGAGGATCCACAACGCATCCTGGACCTCATCGGTCAGTGGCTAACGAACGGATGGTGCCGGCGTTTTATCGTGAACTTGAAATTCGGCCGCGTCGATCCGATCCCACTATTGCGGCGCACTCAAGCTTTGCGCCCTAGGTGCGCGAGCTTGAAGGCGCGGCATCTATTTCATGACCGCGAGGAGTTCACGCTCGTTGGCGAACGCCGACCTTGATCCGTCGGCGTCAGGGAGTGTGTGAGCGCGCTTCCAAGGCGGAGATGCGAACGTCGTGTCCCCTCAATGTGGCACCGTGGTCATCGAGGATCTTCGGGAAAACAATCGATTCACGCCAGATCGATTCCATCTTCGATGTGAAAGAATCAAGCTGGTCCGTGACGGTGGAGGAGAGATCCTGCATTTGGCGGGTCAGGCGTAATTCCATGGCCGTCATCCGTTCGTTGGTTTCGACGCTCGCGGACATTAATCGGCCGATGTCCAGACTCAACGGCATTGATTTTATTTGAGAGTCGTGTTTCCACCCCGATCAAATCCGCCTTCGTGAGCGGGACCGCGCCGCGTTTTTTCACCATTTGATTCTACCTCCTGGCGGTTCTCGGCGACCAGGCTGTAGAGCGGGTTCTTGAAGTGGAAGCGGTGTTTTGGCGTCAGGTCGCGACAGCAGTCGAGTAGCGTGCAGAAGAGCCGCTCATAGATGCGACAGTCGCGATTTGTGTTGGCATAGGAGAGCGTGGACTTGGCAACCTTTTCGGGCAGGCCGAGGTGATAGAGGCGGCTGCCTTGGGCGAGGAGGCCGTTTTCGATGTCGCGCAAACTTTGCTTGCCCCCGGCTTGTGTGTAGAGAAGAGTGGTGAGTTGGCTGCGCGTCGAAAAGGTCTTGACGTAGCGGTCGCCGTCAAGGTCTTCGACGAATTTATCGAATTGATGTCCCGGCAACAGGGAAACGAGCTGATGCGGGACCGTGTTATAATGAGCCAAGGGCAATCCTCCGTCGTGGAATGTTGTCTAACCAACCTCATTCTACAACTGGCGAAGGATTCCCTGACGTTTTTCCCCGGACAGAAGTGCATGGATTTATCGGATTTTTGGGTCTTGACGTAAGACGTTCCCGGCTCTACACTGATCGAAGTGGGGTATGCTTCCATGAGAGAGCTGACGATTCATTTAGATTGGAAAATCCGAATTTCCCCGCGACTTGGGCTGTATGGATTGGCCGTGTTTTTTCTGGGGTCGCTGGCCAGCGACACGGCGTGCGAAAACGTCACGATGACCACGTACTACCCGGCCCCTTCGGGCGTTTATACGCAAATGATCACCACGTCCAACACATATCTGGCCAGGGACGCTGGAAAGGTGGGTGTTGGAACCCCGCGTTCCACCGGCTAGTGCAACACTCGTAGCGTGAGACGTTCACGCGGTAAGCTACGTTCTTCGTGTGCCGCAGCACGAGAGGAACGGCATGACTTACAAGTTGGAGTACAAGCGCATCACCGAGGAAGAGCGTCGGC
>JANPGH010000009.1:0-22464 GCA_031423795.1 Elusimicrobiota bacterium
GCTTGCGGTTATTGAAGTTTTCTCTAAGCCCGTTGTTTAAATAACTTCAATAACCGCAAGCCTGACCCCCATTTTATTCGAAAATAAATAGAATAGACGCGCTCTTGAAAAAGAAACCGCGCTTCTCGCCCGAAAGGGACCTCGCCCTGCGCCTGTACCGGACCATGCTCGAGATCCGTTTAGCCGAACAGCGGATCGTGACGATTTATCCGAGCGATAAGATCCAAAGTCCGGTACACCTCTCGATCGGCCAAGAAGGGATTTCCGCGGGATTGTGCTTGGCGTTAGCGCCCGGGGACCATTTGTACGGGACTTACCGCGGACACGGGCTTTATCTGGCCCGCGGCGCCGACATGGGCGAGATGTTCGCCGAGCTTTACGGCAAGGACTCCGGCTGCACGCGCGGCAAGGGCGGCTCGATGCACCTGGTGGCACCCCACGTCGGGCTTATGGGGTGTTCGGCCATCGTCGGCAGTACGATTCCGGTCGCGACTGGCGACGCGTTGGCGGCCAAGACTTTGAAGAAAAAATATGTGACGGCCGCGGTGTTCGGTGATGGCGCGGTCGACGAAGGCGTATTTTTTGAAAGCGTTAATTTCGCGGTGCTTAAAAAGCTTCCGGTGATATATGTTTGCGAGAACAATAAGTACGCCATCCATTCGAAGGTCTCGGATCGTCATGCGCAGACCGTGGTCGCGAAGTTCGCGAGCGGACTGGGGTTGCGCGGGATCACCATCGACGGCGACGATGTGTTTGGGGTGTATAAAACCGTTTTACGCGAAGCGGCTGCGCTGCGCCGGGGTGGAGCACCTGTGCTGATTGAAATGACCACGCATCGTTGGCAGGAGCATGTCGGGCCGGGCTCGGACATCGAGGAGTACTACCGACATAAAGGTGAAAAGTCGCGCGCGCAGCGCAGCGATCCGCTCTCGCGGGCGCAGAGCGTTTTAAAGAAAAAATTCGGCGTGACAAAGGATGATTTGGTTGCGATGCAGGCCGAGATAACGGCGAAAGTAGACGGCGCGGTCGCGTTCGCCGAGGCCGCACCCTTCCCGGGGCCGCAGCGCCTGGCTGCGGACACGTTCGCTAGCGCATGAAGACGATCAAGTATTCCGACGCGCTGCGTGAGGCGGTGGCTCAGGCGATGGACGCTGACCCCACGGTGATCGTGATGGGCATCGGTGTCGACGATCACAAGGCAATTTTCGGCAGCACCAAGGGGCTGGTGAACCGCTTCGGGCCTACGCGTGTGTTCGACACGCCGATCAGCGAGGCGGCGATGACGGGGATCGCGCTTGGCGCATCATTGGGTGGATTGCGGCCCGTGCATATCCACATACGGGCCGATTTCCTGTACCTGGCGATGGACCAGATTTTCAACATGGCGGCGAAATGGCGCACGATGTTCGGCGGCAAGATGGGCGCACCGCTCGTGATCCGCGCGGTGATCGGCCGCAGCTGGGGCCAAGGCGCCCAGCATTCGCAAAGCCTGCAGTCTTTTTTCATGCACGTGCCGGGCATTCGCGTCGGGATGCCGACGACGGCCGCCGACGGCCAGGGCCTGCTGCTCAGCGCGCTTAAATCCTCCGACCCGACGATTTTAATCGAGCATCGCTTTCTCTACGACATCATGGGAGAGGTTTCCGAACCGGCCGTGCCCACGCCGTTTGGCCGAGCGATCGTGCGGCGCGAGGGAAAAGATTTGACGATCGTGGCGAACTCGTATATGGTCGTGGAATCGCTTAAGGCTGCGGAGTTTCTTTCCGCCAACGGCATCGATGCCGAAATCGTCGATCCGATCAGCCTGGTGCCGCTCGATCAGAATACGATCTTGGGTTCCGTTCGTAAAACCGGCCGGCTGCTCGTCATCGACACCAGTTGGGTCACCTGCGGTATGAGCGCTGAGATCGCCGCACTCGCCGCCGACCAAGCGTTTAGCTCTCTCAAAGGCCCGGTGCGGCGGATGGGCATGGCGCCGGTGACCTGCCCGGTGAGCAAGCCGCTCGAAAAATTGTTTTATCCGACCGCAGAGACGATCGCAGCCGAGGCGTTCGCGATGCTGGGACGGCGCGCGCCTGCGGGAGCACCGGTCTTGGACGCGAAGTTTAAGGGGCCATTTTGAAAGCCATCCGCTACTATCTTGCCGAAGACACGATCGACCGCAAGGACATCGATTCTTTGATTCGTTGGCTCAAAACCTATCCGCGCCTGACCAAGGGGAAGCTGAACCTCAAATTCGAGGAACGCTGGAACCGGTGGCTAGGGCGCAAGTACTCCGCATCCTGCAATTCCGGCTCTTCGGCGAATCTATTGATGTACGACGCGCTGCGCATGTCGGGGCGCCTCAAGAACATGAAGGTAATCGTGCCCAGCGTGGGCTGGGCCACCTCGATTGCGCCGGCGATTCAGTTGGGATTTACTCCGATCATGTGCGAGGCCGATTCGGACACCTTTGGTTTGGACCTCAATCACCTGGAGTCGTTGCTTAAGAAGCATCGGCCCGCCACGGTGCTACTGGTCCATGTCCTGGGCGTTCCGCATAAAATGAAGGAGATGTTGGCGCTCAAGAAGAAGTACGGATTTTACCTGCTCGAGGACGCTTGTGCTGCGGTCGGCGCGACTTACGGGGGCAAAAAAATCGGCGCGTTCGGCGACATGGCCAGCTTTTCGTTCTATTTCGGCCACCAAATGTCCACGATCGAGGGGGGGATGGTCTCAACCGACGATCCCGGCCTGCGCGATATGACACTGATGCTGCGCAGCCACGGCTGGAGCAAGGACCTGGACCGCAAAACCCACGCAGCGCTGGTGCGCAAGCACAAGGTCGACGATTTCCACAGCCCATTCGTGTTTTACATTCCCGGCTACAACCTGCGCTCGACGGACCTGAATGCGCAAATCGGCTTGGGGCAGATCGCCAAGCTCGACCGCATGACCGCGGCGCGCCAAAAAAATCACGAACTGTATCGCCGGCTTCTCGGCGGCGCGCTGCGCGTTCAGCGTGTGCCGCAGGGTGCGACCGCCGCGAGCATCTCGTTCGGGCTTTTGGCGGCCGATGCCACAACGCGGCGGCGCATCGTCGACGCTCTGGTCAAAAAAGGCGTTGAGACGCGGATTTTTTCTGCCGGTAACCTCGGTCAGCATCCGTTCTGGTACGAACGCTACGGCCGCGGCAGCTTTCCATTCGCCGACCGCATCCATCACACCGGATTCTTCCTTCCCAACAATCCTTCGTTGGGCCGTTCCGAAATCGAATTCATTAGCCGCATCGTCCTAGGAGCTCTTTAAAATGGCGTCCAAAAAGATATCAACACGCGTGCTGGTCACCGGAGGCGCCGGATACATCGGCTCGATCCTAACCCGCTTCCTGCTTGAGGCTGGCCATGCGGTGACGGTCCTCGACAATTTCATGTTCCGACCGACGTCGCTCTTAGATGTCTGCGCGCACGAGACGCTCGACATCGTGCGGGGCGACTGTCGCGACGAGGGCGTGCTCAAAGGCCTGCTCGCCCGCGCCGATGTCGTGATTCCGCTGGCCGCGTTGGTCGGCGGACCGCTATGCGACCGCGACAAGATTGCCGCGGAGACGACCAATTTGGGCGCCATTCGCTCGATATGCAAGCTGGCGTCAAAGTCGACGCGCATCCTTTACCCAGTGACCAACAGCGGCTACGGGATCGGCCAAAAGGGCCAGTTCTGCACTGAAGAATCGCCGCTACGCCCGATCACGCTCTACGGCCGCACCAAGGTGGAAGCGGAAGCGGCAGTACTGGAGCGAGGGAACGCCATAACTTTTCGCCTAGCCACCGTGTTCGGCGTTTCGCCGCGCATGCGCATGGACTTGCTGGTCAACGATTTCGTCTATCGCGCAGTCACTGACCGCGCCGCGGTGTTGTTCGAGGGCCATTTTAAGCGCAACTTTATTCATGTGCGCGACGTTTCCCGCGTGTTTCTGCACGGGCTGGATAACTTCGACAAGATGCAGGGCAAGCCCTACAACGTCGGGCTGGAGGACGCCAACCTCTCGAAGGTCGAGTTGTGCGAGCAGATCAAGAAAATCATCCCGAATTTCGTTTATTTTGAGGCGCCGATCGGCGAGGACTTAGACAAGCGCGATTACATCGTCTCGAACAAACGAATCTTGGCCACAGGATTTAAGCCCGAGTGGAGCCTTGCGCGCGGTGTCCGCGAGCTCGTCAAGGCTTATACCGTCCTGCGAGCCTGCCTTTATGGGAATGTTTAACGCATGATCATTTCACGCACACCCTTCCGTATTTCTTTTTTCGGCGGCGGCACCGATTACCCGGCCTGGTTCCGGGATAACGGCGGCGCGGTATTAACCACGAGCATCGATAAATATTGCTACATCACCTGCCGCTACCTGCCGCCATTTTTCGACTACAACAGCCGCATACTGTATTCGAAGGTCGAACTGGTCAAGGACAATCGGGACATCGAACACGCCGCGGTACGCGAAATCCTGCGGCATTTAGATATCGCGCAGGGTGTTGAGATCCACCACGACGGCGACCTTCCCGCGCGCACGGGCCTGGGCTCGAGCTCGTCGTTCGTCGTCGGGCTGCTTCATGCGATGCACGCGCTGCAGCATAAGATGCCCGACAAAATGAATTTGGCCCGCGAAGCGATCCACATCGAGCGCGATGTCCTCAAGGAGAACGTTGGTTGCCAGGACCAGGTGATTTCCGCGATGGGCGGATTCCAGCGTATTGATTTCGACCGTGATGACTCCTTCCACGTCAGTTCAGTGACCGTGGGACGAGAGAGGACCGCCGAGCTACACGGTCACTTGCTGCTGTACTTCACGGGATTTTCCCGCATCGCATCCGTCATCGTCCAAGAGCAACTGCGCCGGATTGGCGAAACCAAGCCCCAGCTGACGCGCATGCGCGCGATGGTCGACGAGGCCGTCGGCCTGCTGACCGGTGGCGGAGACTTGGCCGATTTCGGGCGCTTGCTCGACGAGGGCTGGAGACTCAAACGCACGCTGAGCTCCAAGATTTCCAGTCCCCTGATCGACGAAATGTACGAGAAGGCAAAATCGCTCGGCGCGCTGGGAGGAAAACTGCTCGGTGCGGGTGGCGGAGGATTCCTGCTCTTGTACGCCAAGCCCGAGGCTCATGCGGCGATCAAAGAGGCGTTCAAAGATTATTTGCGGGTGCCCTTCTCATTTGAGGACGAAGGCAGCCGAATTATTCTCTATCAGCCCGACGAATACACGCCCGGGCCCAACCCCCAACGACCCTCCTCTGCCGCCAGTTGACTCTCGTTGCAGCGCGGGGTAAAATGACCAATGATCCAGCGTTTGCGTCGACCCCTCCTCGCCGGCAATTGGAAGATGAACCTGACGCTGGCGGAGGCGGCCGCACTCGCCGCCGCCGTTAAGAACGCGATGGCGTCGGCCAGCGGCGAAGTGGCCTTGTGCGTGCCCTTCACGGCGATCCGCGCGGTGGCTGAAGCTTTGCACGGAACCCAGGTGAAGCTCGGCGCGCAGGACGTTTATTGGGAAGCGTCCGGCGCCTACACCGGCGAAATCAGCGCTACGATGTTGACGGACAGCGGGTGCCAAATGGTCATCATCGGCCATTCTGAACGCCGCAAATACTTCGGCGAGACCGACGACACGGTCAATAGGAAAATGGCGGCGGCACTCGCGGCAGGACTCACCCCGATAATGTGCGTCGGCGAGACGCTCGAGGAAAGGGAATCCGCGCAGACGTGGACGGTCCTCGAGACGCAGCTGCGCGGCGGATTGCAGGAATTGGCCCAGGGGGATTTGTCGCGCCTGGTAATCGCCTATGAGCCGGTGTGGGCGATCGGGACGGGCAAGACCGCGACCCCGGCCCAGGCTCAAGAAGCGCATATTTTCATCCGCCGGCAGCTGGAGTCCTTTCTCGGGGTGGGCGCCGCGGCAGCAGTCCGCATTCTGTATGGGGGTTCCGTCACCGGCGAGAACGTCGACGCGTTGATGTCCCAGCCCGATGTCGATGGCGCCCTCGTCGGCGGAGCGAGCCTCAAGAAAGATTCATTTATGCGTATCATGTGTTTCCAAGGAATCAACACGGTCGTTTAGATAGCGATGAATCTGGCGAAATATATAGACCATACGTTGCTGCGGCCGGACGCCACAACGGAAGAAATCAACGTGCTTTGCGACGAGGCGCGGACGTTTGCCTTCGCTTCGGTGTGCGTCAATCCCTATTACGTGCCTTTAGCCGCGCGGCGTTTGGGCAACGGCGGCGTTAAAGTCTGCACGGTCGTCGGTTTCCCGCTGGGTGCAACTACGCCGCTCGTCAAGTCTACGGAGACGCGCGAGGCGATCTCAAACGGCGCAGACGAAATCGACATGGTCATTAACATCGGAGCTTTAAAATCTTGCCGGCACGGCGAGGTTGATGCGGATCTTTGCGCGGTCCGCGAGGCCGCGCGAGGGAAAGTCCTCAAAGTGATCATTGAAACCTCCCTGCTTTCGCGGGAGGAAAAGATTCGCGCCTGCACCGCCGCCAAAAACGCCGGCGCCGATTTCGTCAAAACTTCGACGGGGTTCGTCGGCGGGGGGGCGAGCATCGAGGATATAAAGATGATGCGGGAGACGGTTGGAGCCGTCATGGGCGTGAAGGCGTCTGGCGGCATTCGCGACGCGGCTACTGCGGCCGCGATGATCGCGGCGGGTGCGACCCGCTTCGGGACTTCGGCGGGGGTCACCATCGTCAACGAGACGCAAGGTCGCAATTTATAGAGAGGATTATGGCGAACGAAAAACCGGCTAAATATCGGATCACGATCGATTTGCAGTGCGGGGCTTGTGCGGCGATTATGCACACCCGTGAGGGCGAGCCGACCCCAAAATTCTGCGCGGGGTGCGGGGCAGGCCTCGAGAAGTTCTGCCTCAAATGCCAAAAACGGGTGGAGATGTTTTTTGAAGAATGGTGGCCCGAGGACGAGGCCTGCGTTCGAACTTACAGCACTCCCCGTCGTTGCACCCGCTGTAACGCAGTCCTGGAATCGGGCGCCGAGGACCATGGCGCCGGCGGCACCCCCTAACGCGCGTCCCCACCCTCCTTCCCTCCCGCTTTCCCTTATTTTTTTTCGAAACAAAAAGGGATTGACGACTGCCCGGAAACGCCTTACAATTCCGAGGAATTCGACCGTTTGGGAGGAACCTGTCTCCATGGCTATTGATATCAAAAATCTGCTGTCACTGATGGTCGCTAAGGATATCTCAGATATCCACTTTAAGGCCGATTCAGTGCCGGCGCTGCGGGTTCGCGGATCGATGATCTTGGCGACAAATCTACCGAAGCTGTCCGACAAGGATATCGTGGCCATGTCCCACCAATTAATGACCCCCGAACAGAGCGCGGTGTTCGAAAAGGAGATGGAGCTGGATTTGGCCTACAGCTTGGAGGGGATCGCCAGGTTCCGCGTCAACGTGTACCGCCAGAAAGGCTCCATCGGACTAACCTTGCGCGTGGTGCCAGTGAAGCTTAAGAACTTCGACGAATTGAACCTTCCCAGCGATGCTCTCACCAAGCTCGGCCATGAAAGCCGCGGCTTGATCCTTTTCGCCGGAATTACGGGAGCGGGCAAAACGACCACGCTCAACAGCTTCGTCAATTTTCTCAACGCGACGCATCAAGCGCGCATCATCACTGTTGAAGATCCCATCGAGTTCTTCCACACCGACAACAAATCGACCATCGTTCAGCGCGAGGTCGGCCTGGACACCCGCTCGTTTGGCAGCGCGCTCAAGCACATACTCCGTCAGGACCCCGACGTGGTCGTGATCGGTGAGATGCGCGATTTGGAAACCATGCAGGCGGCGATCGCCGCGGCGGAGACCGGACACCTGGTCCTGTCGACGATCCACACGATCGATTCGACGCAGACCGTCGACCGGATCGTCGACGCACATCCCGCCCATCAGCACGGGCAAGTCCGCCAGCAGTTGGCGAATTGCCTGAAAGGTGTGATCGGTCAACGGCTGGTCTTGTCAAAAGACCGCAAGACGCGCTTCCCTGCTGTTGAGATTCTCATAGGCAACAGCGTCGTGCGGCGCCACCTTCTGGAAGGTAAATCCTCGGAACTGCGCAAGGTTCTTGAGGGGGGATCTTATTACGGGATGAGGACGTTCGACCAAGATTTGATGCGGCTTTTTAGCGAAGGAAAGATCAGCGACACGACCGTCCTCGAGGAAGCGACCAATCCCGAGGACGTGGCGTTGCGTCTCAAGGGGCTGACGGGAAGCGAATAAGAATGGCGGAAGACTCGAACAATAATCCCGACGATATCGCGGGCATCCTCACGGAGCTCGATGCCATTCTTTCCGGCTTGAGCCAGCCGGGAGGACCTCCTGTGCCTCCGGCTCCCCCGACTAAGATTCCGCCGAAAATGGCCGACCCGGCAAAGCCCACGGAACCAGCGCGCCCGGTGTCCGCAAAGCCGACGCAACCCGCGCGACCGATTCTTCCGCCAAAGCCGGCTGAACCGACCAAGCCGGGCGCGGCCAAACCGACTCAGCCGGCCAAACCGATCGTGCCGCCCAAGCCGCCGGTGTCGCCGAAAACCATTCCCCTACCAGGCTCGAACGAACCCACAAAGCCGATTGCGCCGCTGAGACCCGCTGAGCCGGTCAGGCCGCCTGACCCCTTGAAAGGCATAGGTGGGCAGATTGAAAGGATCGGTTCGCTGCCGATACCCCCGAAAACCGAGCCTCCCAGGCCGCGTCCTAAACCGCTTATCGAGTTGTCAATGCCCGGCGTTCCTCCGGTCAAACCGCCGCCGAAGCCTCCCGTGGCGCCGCCTCCGCCGCCGCGGCCGATACCGAAAGCTCCACCGCCACCACCGCCCCCGTTTCCCGCGGCAGCGCCGACGATTGTCAATCCGCCGCCCCCGCCGCCGACAGTGGTCCAAGCGCCCGTCGTTGCGCCCATGAAGCCGACGGCCCCGCCTCCGCCACCGCCGCCTCCGATAGTCAAGCCGGAGCCAGTGGCGTCGCCGATGACCGTCCCGGTTCCGCCGACTGTTCCCGGAGAAGTGTCCGCGACGATTATCCCGCCCGCGACCCCGAAGGATCAAATTCGTCGCGTCGCGTTCGTTTATACAGAGGCATGCTTTCAAAGGCAGAACGCGTTGGTCGAATTTTTATCCCACGCGGCCCGTACCATCGCCAAAAAGCCTTTGTTTTTGCGCCAAGCGCTGAATTTCGAAGTTACGCCTCTAAGCGATCCCGAAGCGGTATTTCAGAAAGCCCGCGAAGCCGGCGCGGTTTCCGTGCTGGCCGTTGTCGACGGTTGGCCACAAGCTAAAATCGAAGCCTTGTCCGACGCGTGCGCGCGCGGAGGAATGATGTTCCGCTGCGTTCCCGGTGGCGACGTCGAGAAAAAATCGACTGCCGTTGACGTGATAGTGGACATGATGCTGCTCCCCGGTGAATTGTAATGGATCGGTGGGAAATCCGCGCCACGCCAAGTCTCGAGGATCCGGATCGACATCTGCTCTTAATCTCAGGAGGGCCGTCAGACGTTTCCGCCCTGCTCAAGCGATTCGGGGCATTGATGGGGCGTCCTGCGCCGTCGCGAGTGGATGGATTCAATATCGGGCTGGTCGTGCATCGGCTGCATGCCGAGAAGCGCGCGAAACTCGACGCGTGGTTGCGCAAAGCCGCTCCCGCAATGGAGACCGGTCGACCGGCGCCCCTGATCCGAGATGTGCCCGTGATGCCTCCGGCTCCGCCGCTGCCCCCGGCTCCGCCGCCCCCGGTTCCACAGCCGCCCATTGATCTCGGTCCGCCCATCCCTCCCATACCTCCGTTGTCGCCGCTCCCCATCGAGCCACCGCCTCCGCCTCCCGTGCCGCCGATGCCGCCCACGCCTCCCGTGGCCATCGTCGCTCCGCGGCCCGGGACTTCGGGACTTTCCTATCCGATCGCGGTCGATTTGCGCGCGGAGTGGTCGATGGAGTCTTTGGGCGTCGGTGCCTATAATCGATTCGCACATGCGGCGGCGATGTCGGTCGTCACTTCTCCGGGTTCGATGTATAACCCTCTTTTCCTGTACGGGGGTCCTGGCACGGGCAAGTCGCACATGCTCAATGCGATCGGCTCTGCTCTGTCCAACGGTTTAGGCGCAGGGGTGCTCTTGCTCTCGTCCGGCGCGCGCATGTCCCGCGCCGTGAATTTGGCTCTCGGTCAGGGAAATTTGACGGAGATCCTGTCCAAGGTCAAAAATTCCAAGGCGCTCTTGGTCGACGACATCCATTTAACCTCAATTACAGACCAGAACAAGGAGCCCCTCTCAAATATCTTTAAATTGTTTTTGGAACACGGTTTGCAGGTGGTCGTGACCTCGCTCTACCCGCCCAGCGCGCTGGGTTCCCTTGAGGAGTCGTTGAAGCTTTCGTTCGCGAAAGGATGGTCGGTCGATCTCAAGCTTCCCAGCCCGACCATACAAAAGGAGCTTATCCAGGCGGCGGCGGACCGGTTCGCAGAAAACCTGGAGTCCGACGAAATCAGTCTTCTGTACGACCGGCTCGCTACCTGGGGCTATCCGGAGCTCACCCAGTGGATGCGGCGTATTGTCGTCTTTAAAAAAGTACGCGAGGCTGCGGGACAACCAGCGCTGCTTCAGGACCTGTGGCCGCTTATGTACGACCCCCTTCTTGCCGGCGGAGAACAGCTTTCTCAACCCGAGGCTCCATTTTCCGCGCCGACCGTGGGGCCGGATGCCGAGCCCTTGGCGATTATCACGCCGAAAGGCCCGGAAGGCTTGCCGAGTTATATCGCTTCGTCCTTCTACAACGTCGGCAGGAAAAATGGCTTCAGCAAGACATATCGTCACGCGCTTTGGGAGACGTATGACGCCTCACAACCTTTCGGAACACCGTTCCTGATCGGTGAGATGTGCGCCCACGCCAAAGTCACGAAAGCCCTCGTCGTGGGACCGATGCCGGACAGCCCGTTGGGGCCCCGAGCGGCAGAAATGGCGCACGCCTGCCGCCGCATCTTGGAAAATTTCGGGATCGACATGGGATGGGTTCCGTACAACGGACTGAGCCTCGCAGCCTATTACCTCGACGCCCACCTCGACCTCGCCCCGCTTCCCCGCAGACCATGAACGCGGTCGCGGTACTCGTCGGCGCGCTGCTCGCCGCCTGCGTTGGTATATTGGCCGCCTGGTGGATTTTTCTCTTTCGGCGCCAGCTTCCTCTGGAGCGAGCGTTGAAAAGCCGGCAGGCCGAACTGTGTGCGGCGCGCCAATTAGCCACGCGCTTGCTCCAGGACCAGGCCTTGGCCCAGCATCCTGCGCAGGCCGCGGCTGAGGCGGCAGGGCGCGCGCTTGACGCCCTTCGGCAGGCGCATCCGCGCCTGGCCTTCGCGGTGGTCGGCCGCCAAAAGGATGCCAAGCCTGTGCTTCTCGCCCAGCGTGGAGACGCCTGGGCTCGTGTGCCCTTATCTGCGATGAACCTGGAGCAGGGCTTTCTGGGTCGGGCCGCCCGCGACGGGGAGGCGACATGGAATTTAAAGGAAAACGGCGCCGAAGGCGACGATTTATTGGCGAAAGCCCTGGCCGATTTGGGATTTTCCTCGGCGTGCGCTCGAGGATGGTCCGCCGCGGATTCGTCAGGTGCAATGATCGCAGCTGAAATGGATCCCGCCGGCCAGACGCAGTGCGTCGCCGAGGATTTGGACATGGCATTTGCGGGGCTGCGTTCCGCGGCGGCAATCGCCACGGGCATTTCGCGCTTATCCGACACGCTCAATCAAAAGGCACGAGAAGTGCAAACCCTGCACGAGGTTGCCCAAGCGATGGTGACCCGAGAGGGACGCGGATCTTCTCCGCTCAGCGCGATCGTGGCGATCGTCGCCCGAGCGCTCGAGGCAGATCTTGTCGCCTTCCTCATTTTGGATGAAACGACGGGCGAACTCGTCACCCAGCCCGGCGCGTACGGTGTTGAAGACGAGGAGGCGCTCTATCGAATTCCTTTGACGGAGGAGAGGTCTTCCTCGGTGCGTGTGTTCAAAACCCGGCAGCCGTTCATTAGCGACGACGCGCAGAACGATCCCAGCGTCATTGCCCGTTATGCCCAAATGTGGAGGATTCATTCACTTCTGGTGGTTCCTTTAATCATCGAGGATCGGGTGCTGGGGGTGATGCGCATCGGAAGCCGGCGGCGCGGCGCGTTCGGTCCCGAGGCTTTGGGCCTGGTCACTGTCGTCGCGGAGGAAGCCTCGATTCTGATCGAAACCGTCCTGCTCAATCGTCGCTTGGCTCTGACCACGGAACAATTCGTGGCCCTCAGTCGTATAAAGGATGAGTTCGTCTCCACCGTGAGCCACGAGTTTAAGACGCCATTGACCACTATCATCGGATTCTTGAGCGTCATCCTTGAGGGCGAGACCGGACCGCTCAATGTGCAGCAAGTGCGATTCCTCCATATCGTCAAATTAGCCGCCAAACGCCTCTCCGGGCTCGTTTCGGATTTGCTTGACTTATCGCGGCTTGAAGGCGGCGCAAAAATGGAAGCGCGGTCCGTTGACATTCGAGAACTGATTTCGCAAAGCGTCGAGAGTCTCAGCCCAATCGCCGCGGATGGGGGCAAGTCCTTGGTTTGGGAGAAGCCCGCACGGTGTCCTAATGCCGTCGGCGATGCGCGTTGGTTGGGATTGGTCTTGGACAATCTGATCGGAAACGCACTTAAATTTTCCCAGGTTGGGGGACGAGTGACCGTCGATGTGCGCGACAAAGGAGAATTCTTGATGGTATCGGTCGCCGACCAGGGAATCGGGATCCCGGAGAGCGATGGTGAAAAAATATTCGAGCGCTTCCATCGCGCGTCCAATCGCGGCGAGGTGAACGCGCCGGGAACGGGGTTGGGTTTAGCCATCGCCCGGGAAGTCGTTAGCAAACATGGTGGCAAGATCTGGTTTGAATCGGAACTAACTAAAGGCACCACCTTCCGGTTCGTCATCCCGTCGTCTCGGCACGAGCCGCCATGAAGTTCGCGGCAACAATCGTTTTTCTCGGTGTGATCTCCGGCTGCGCCTCGTGGGGCATTCCTCGTCTGGGCCCGACACGGGATGGGATTGCGATGCCGGCATCGACTCGGGATGCCGCCGCGGCGCGGCGAGGCGCCCTGATGCAGTCCCTTCCCTTATTTCTCGCAGAGGATGTGCGACGACAAAATGCGCGGGCCATTGAGCTTATTGTCTCCGCGCCCCAAAAGTTCGTCGGGGCCGAGTCATTCCCAAAAAAAGGCGACGGCGTGGTTGAAGTCCGCGTCGACATTCTGGCGCTAGCCTTGCGCAAAGCGGGACTGGTCGTTCCCGCGGGTTTCGATATCGCACCGGAGAACGTTTTGATCGCTTTTGGAGACCGCGGAGTCGGTCCGAACCCTGGAGAGCGTCTCGCTGCGCAGGCTTTAGAGACTGCTTTATTTGGACGCGGGGTGGTGGCGCAAGACGCTGACGATGAGTTGCGCAAGCTCGCCAAGCCATTGACGGCGAAAAACGAGGCCGAGACAGTGGCGCAGGCCATCGCGCGCGGGGTCCCATGGCTAGCTATGGGACGGGCGTCGGCGTCCGTCGGACCGGAACTGGCCTCCTCGGCTTGGCGCGCGAAGGCAGAGTTGCGATTATCGGTGTACGCGCTGGGAGTCTCCACTCTCGCGGTTCCTTGGGCGGGGTCCGCCGACGTCGTCGACGTATCCTCGTATGCTGCCGTGACCCGCGCTTTGGAGGCGGTCGCTCAAGACGCAGCCGCGCGCTTGGACGCCTTCATCCAGCGCCAACGCGGGAACCGGGCGACGCTAGGCGTTCTCGTGTCGGGGCGCAAGGATCCGGCTTTTCTCATTCGACTGCTCGAGTCTTTGAGACGTACGCCAGGTGTGGCGGGCGCAAGTCTAGCCCTCTGGCGCTCGCTTGACGATATGGCGATGATTCATGTTTACGCCCAGTCCATCAAGATCGACGAACTCGCCGCGCGCCTCCTGCGGCAAGATCCGTCCTTGCGCATCGAATCGGTCGAGACCGGGGACAACCGACTTACCGTGAGCGGTCCTGAAATCGCACCTGACGACCGAGGGCTTTGAAATGCTTTCGAGGATTCAGAGTCTCGGTTTGCGTGGCATCGACGGGTTCCCGGTGATCGTCGAGCTCGACTTGGCCGGAGGACTCCCCGCCGTTTCGATCGTCGGACTCCCCGACCACGTCGTCAAGGAATCCCGAGAACGAGTCTCGGCGGCGGTGCGCAATTCCGGATTCAAATTTCCTTCGCGACGCATCACCGTGAACCTGGCTCCGGCGCGGCCGCGCAAAGAAGGAAGCCATTACGACCTGCCGATCGCGCTGGCACTTCTCACGGCGTCGGGTCAAGCCGCTACGCTCGAAGACTCACGGAAATGGTGTTTCGTTGGGGAACTTTCGCTCGACGGGCGCGTGCGGCCCGTCCCCGGTGTGCTCGCGATGGCCGCGCGGGCCCGGGCCGAAGGCTGGGACACTATCGTCGTACCCGACGAGAACGCGGCGGAAGCCTGTGCGGCGGGACTGCGCGTCGTGCCAGTCGGCGATTTGCGCGAGGCGGCCTCCCTTCTCGCGGGCGCCCAAGGGCGGTCTGCGACTCCAGTTGCGAGGTCACCCGCGCGCGGGCCGCGACCCCCGGATTTATCCGACGTCCGTGGCCAGCCCGCAGCCAAAAGGGCCTTGGAGATCGCGGCCGCGGGGGGCCACAACCTTTTATTGATCGGGCCGCCGGGAACCGGAAAATCGATGCTAGCCCAGCGGCTGCCGGGGCTTTTGCCCGCGATGAGTGAGAGCGAAGCCGTCGAAGTCACAAAGGTCCAGTCGGCTTGCGGTCGTCACTCGGCCGGAGGCCTCGTTCAAGACCGGCCCTTTCGTGCGCCCCATCACTCGTGTTCGGCCGCAGCCCTCGTCGGCGGCGGCCCCGCGGCGCGAGCGGGGGAAATCTGCCTGGCTCACGGCGGAGTGCTGTTCCTAGATGAATTGGCCGAGTTCTCGCGTCCCGCTCTGGAGGCCTTGCGGCAGCCATTGGAGGACCGCTGCGTGAGGATCGCGCGAGCCAAGGAGACGCTAGAGTATCCCGCGCGTTTTTTGCTTATTGCCGCGACGAACCCCTGTCCCTGCGGATGGAGAGGCCATCCTCGCCGCGCCTGCTCGTGCGAGGCGCGCCAGGTGGCGCAGTACCTCGGACGTCTTTCCGGACCGCTTTTAGATCGCATCGATTTGCAGGTGGAAACGCCGGCCGTTGAGTTTAGCGACTGGGCTGCTGAAGGCCCGTGCGCCAATTCGACCGAGACGGTTCTGGCTCACGTCGAGAAGGCCCGGGACATCCAGCGCCAACGACTGGGAGACGGGGGTGCTGAGCTCAACGCATTCATTGCGATCCGTGAGATTCGGCGACACGCGCGACTTAAGGAGGATGGCCTCGCCATCCTCGCCGCGGCCGAACGCGCGGCAGCATTGTCTGCACGCGCGCTCGACCGTGTCGTGCGTGTGGCGCGCACCATCGCGGATTTGGAGGGCGCCCAGGCGGTCGCCCCAGTTCATTTGACGGAAGCGTTGCAGTATCGCGCGGTCGATCGACTGCGATCGAGTTTGGAGGGGCTGAGATGAAAAGACTGTATATTTCGATGTTGCTGATCGGGGGGGCCTGGCATTTTTTTGGAGATAAACTAAACCTCCAGTCTGTGCTTGATTGGGCGCAGAAACACCGTGAAGAACCTCGGGCCTCGCAAGTCGTTTATTCGGTGAGCATGATTTATTATCAGCGCTCGGAACTGAAAAAAACGCAAGAGGTGCTGACCAGTCTTTTAACCGATTACCCGACTGGTCAATACACCGCGCGAGCGCTGCTCAGGCTCTCCGAGGTGGCCTATGACAACCGTGATTACGCAACGACACGCCAGATGATAAACCGATATGTGGAGGAGTATCCGGACGATCCCGGTATGAATATGGCGATCAAACGGCGCGAGCTCCTGTACAACAAATAAGGGCCTGTCCACTAACAAGGGGGTTGTAGCGCAATAATATGATCAATTTGGCGGTCCGAGCATGAGACGATTTCGAGGCGCGACGAGGGAGCATAGCGGTAGCTATGTGACCGAGAAGCAACGACGAAATCGGCCAAGATCGGACCGCCCCGGAGGGGTCGGATGATTTTGAACTGCGCCTGCGTCGTTCATCGCTCACATACCGCTGCGGGTATGCTCGCTCCTCACTCCTTGGCTCGTTCCAAAATCATCTCGACCAAATTAATCATATTATTGCGTTACAACCCCTAATGTGGTCTCCGCGGACTTCGTGGGCCGCGCGACTAAACGCGATCGCGTTCGTTGACCCGGTTCGAGCCGGCGTTCTGCTGGAGCAGCTGGGCCCCGAGAAACTGTTCTACGCCCCGCATGAAGAGTGGGCGAGTGCTGCGGGGATCGGGATAGATCGAGCCGCGCGCTGGCGCCGCGAGGCAATGGCGTTCGACATCGAAGGTGAATTCAAGCGCGCGGAGGCGTTGGGTGCGCGCTTTATCGCGCGCGGCGATCCGGAGTATCCGGCCTTATTGGCGTCGACCTCCAACGGACCGGTGGGCCTCTACGTGATCGGAACCTTTTCCGCGCAAGGGACGGTCGCCGTGGTGGGTTCCCGCGCGCCGACCGATTACGGTCGCCGCATGTCCTCGCGGCTTGCCAAAGCGCTCGCCGAACGCGGTATCGTCGTGGTCAGTGGCCTTGCGCGCGGCATCGATGCGCAGGCGCATCAGGCCGCTCTCGATGCCGGCGGCCAAACCTGGGCCGTCTTAGGGTCGGGCCTTGGAGTGCCTTATCCACCGGAGAACGTGGATTTGTATAAAAGAATCGTCGCAACCGAAGGTTGCGCCGTGATCAGCGAGTATCCGCTCTCGACGCGGCCGGGCGCGGCCGCTTTTTTACACCGCAATCGCATCATCGCGGGTCTCAGTTGGGCGACAGTGGTCGTTGAAGGACGCGAGAAATCGGGTGCGCTAACTACTGCCGATAATGCTCTGGCCTATGGTCGAGAGGTCCTGGCGGTTCCGGGTCCCGCGGACTCTCCGCTCAGCTTCGCGCCGCATTATCTGCTCAAAAACGGGGCGCGGATGGCGACGCACGTGGGGGATATTCTCGGCGCGCTTCCTCCAGCCTATGCGAAAGGATCCGCCCCGACGCGCCGGCGCAGCACCTCAACTGACGGTCAGGAATCCAAAATTTTGGGGTTTCTCGAGGCCGAATCCCTTTCCTTAGATGAACTGGGACGTCGGAGTGGGCTTGACATGCCGAGCCTTTCCCTTATATTGTTCGGTCTGGAAATTAAAGAGCTGGTCTGCGCCGTGCCTGGACAACGCTATGCCAAAAAAGCCTTCTGAAAAAATAAATAAAGCCGCGAAACCCGCCAAAGCCGCCAAAAAAGAGGCTGCGCCCAAGACGGCCAAGCCCACGGCCAAGTCCGCGGCGACTCGCAAGGGACCAAGCCTTTTGATTGTCGAGTCGCCGACCAAGGAACGGACGATATCGCGCTTCCCTAAAACGGATTTCACCGTGCGTTCCTCGTTCGGGCATGTTCGCGACCTGCCGGTTCGCAAGATCGGTGTCAACGTCGATGACGATTTCTCGCCCCAGTACGTGGTCCTGCCGCGCGCCAAAAAAATATTGGCGGACTTGAAGTCTTTGGTCGCCAAAGCGCCGTTCGTCTATCTCGCGACCGACCATGACCGCGAAGGAGAATCGATCGCCTGGCATTTGGCGGACATGCTCAAGCTTAAACCCGATCAAATCAAGCGCATTACGTTCCATGAAATCACTCCGGGAGCGATTAAGGACGCCATCGCCGCCCCGCGGGCCATCGACGAAAACCTCGTCCATGCCCAGCAGGCACGTCGCGTGATCGACCGCCTCGTCGGCTATAAATTGTCGCCGCTGTTGTGGGCGAAAATTCAAAGCGGGCTTTCCGCTGGCCGCGTCCAGTCGGTGGCCGTGCGCCTGCTTGCCGAACGCGATCGGGAAATAAAGGAATTCACGTCCGAGGGCTATTGGACTTTGACGGCGAGCCTGGAGAAGACGGGCTCCCCGCCAGCCTTTGAGGCAAAACTATCCGTTTGGAAGGGCGAAAAAGTCGAGTCGTCCCGAACGTACGACCTATTCTCGGAGCAGTACCGCGTTAAGGCCACGACCTTACACACGCTCGAGGATGTCGACAAAGTCACTGAGGTGCTGAAAAATGGCACCTTCAAGGTCGTCAAGGTCGAGAAGAAGGAGGTCCGTCGTCGTCCGCCACCGCCTTTTTCGACGTCGACTTTGCAGCAGGCCGCCTCGCAAAAAATGGGGTTTGCCGCTGAACGCACGATGCGCGTCGCCCAATCTCTTTACGAAGGCGTCGAGCTGAGCGATAAGGAGCCGGTCGGTCTGATCACCTACATGCGCACCGACTCCTTCTCGATCGCCAAAACGGCGGAGGTCGAATGCGCGCAATACGTCGAGAGCGCGTACGGGAAAACCTTCCGCCCGGCGCAGCCGCCGGTGTACCAAACCAAATCCCGTGGCGCGCAAGAAGCCCACGAGGCGATCCGGCCTACGAGTGTGCTGCGCACCCCCGACGAAGTGCGAAAATTCCTGAATCCCGATCAAGCTCGTCTCTATGAGCTCATTTGGAAACGCTTCGTCGCCTCACAAATGATCGAGGCGATTTACGACACGGCGTCTGCCGACGTCGCCAACGGCGAGGCGCTGTTCCATTGCACCGGCCGCACCTTGAAATTCGAGGGGTTCCTAAGGGTTTATCGGGACGCTCCCAAGAACGATGAGGAAGAGGCGGAGGATGAGCCCGAGGGTGAGGAGGGCAGCCGACTGCCCCCACTCGTTGAAGGAGACATCCTCAAGTTGAGCCAGTTGATGCCGGAGGAGCATCGCACGAGCCCCCCGCCGTATTACAACGAGGCAAGCCTGATCCGGGCGATGGAAAAGCACGGCATCGGCCGCCCGTCGACGTATGCGCCGACGATCAAAACCATCGTGGATCGCGGCTATGTGCGTCGCAACATGAAGGACCGTAAGTTGGTGCCGACGGATTTAGGAATACTGGTCACGGCGAAACTCAAGGAGCATTTCCCTGAGGTCGTTAGTCTCTCGTACACCGCGGGCGTCGAGGAAAAGCTTGACTCGATCGCCGAGGGCACGGCCCAGTGGGCGCAGGTCGTTCGGGAATTCTACGACCCATTCGTGAAGGCACTCGATTTGGCCACGACGGAGATGAAGGCCTCGCGCATCGAGCCGAAGATGTCCGACGAGAAATGCCCGATCTGCGCGTCCCCGATGCTGATCCGAGAGAGCCGTTTCGGAAAATATCTGTCTTGCCCCGCCTTCCCTAAGTGCAAGGGCAAGATCCAGCTGACACCAGAAGGGGAGAAAGTCGTTCTGGAAACCACCGGGGAAAATTGCGACCTCTGCGGCAAACCGATGGTGATCCGCACTGGGCGCAAGGGTCGCTTCGTAGCCTGTTCCGGCTACCCGGAGTGCAAGAACACCTTCTCGCTCGACGCCGACGGCAAGAAGATCGAGGGATCGCGCCCGCTCCAGACCGCGCGCCCCTGCAACAAGTGTCAGCGTCACATGTGGCTACGCGTGGGTAAGCGTGGATTTTTTCTCACTTGCCCCGGCTATCCGAAATGCCGCAATCTTAAGCCCGTCTCGAAAGAGGAAGGCGAGAGGTTGAAGACCGAAGGGGAAGCCTTGCGTGCTGAGCAGATCGCCAAGCGCCTGGCCGGCGAGAAAATCACCTGAAGTTACAGCTGGAGCGTTTCCTGACGCGGCTGCGCGCTTCGAAGAACTATTCCGCCCACACTTTGCGCGCCTATCGAACCGACCTAGACGCCTTTCTCGTCAAATTCCCGGACTTGCCGGCGGCCGATCTGGATCGTTCGCACGTGAGGACGCACGTGGCAGACCTCCAAGCGAAAGGTTCGTCGCGCGCGACGGTCCTTCGTAAAATCTCAGCGCTACGGTCCCTCGTGAAGTTCCTGCGCAGCGAAGGCGAGCTGCGGCGCGATCCATTTTTGGGAGTGCCGATGCCCAAGCGCCAACGCACACTTCCCAAGTTCCTCACCGAGGCGGAAATGCAGCAGATATTAGACGCCCCGACCTCTTCGGGGTTGGGTGCGCAACGCGACCGCGCGCTGATTGAGTTGCTGTACTCGTCCGGTCTGCGCCGCGCGGAGGCCCGCGTCCTCAATGTTGGAGACGTCGACTTCTTGGCCGGCACGTTACGCGTGTTCGGCAAGGGCTCGAAGGAACGCATGGTGCCCGCGGGCAACGTGGCGCTGACCCATTTGCGCGGGTACTTGCGTTCCCGAGGATCGCCGGCGGACGGCGAGCCCTTGTTCGTCAGCCAGCGGGGCGTGCGCCTCTCTGAGGAGGGCCTCGTGTTCCTTGTCCGCCGTTGGGTGCGACGCTCGTCGCTCTTAAAAAACGTGACGCCGCATGTGTTTCGCCATAGCTTCGCCACGCACCTGCTCAATCGCGGGTGCAATATCCGCGAGGTCCAGGAAATGCTCGGCCACGCAAATCTCAATACGACACAAATCTATACCCACGTCTCCCTTCAGAAATTACAAGACGTATACGCCGATGCCCATCCCCGCACCGGGAAGGAGCCGTGAAGGAGAAAATCGATCTCCTGATGGAGGAAACCGGCTGCGATCGCGGCGAGGCTGAGCTTGCGCTCGAAATGTGCGGGTACGAAGTTGAGGAGGCCGTGCGTCAGATTCCCCATTTGCTGCGCAATATCTGCGCCCTCAAGGGAAAATTTGTTGTTCCGTCGGCGAATAAACACGGCTTGATTTTGGCGGTTCTTAATTTAAAGTCGCATCAGATCCTGCGCGTGCGCGCGGTAATGTCTTTCGATCCGGCGGTGTGCGCGATCGATTTGGAGGAGGACTGGTTCGCGTTCGAGAAACACCTCTATGGCTGCCGCTTGTGGGATGGGAGTCTGCCAGGGGAAAGCCTGGAAATAGAGCAGGGACTTGTCGCGCACTTGCGCTCGGCGTCGGCCAGCCTATTCGACGGGTTGCGGGTGATCGGACCCGACGGGGCTGCGGAGATACTCGCCGTCCCTCTGCGCGCTTTTTTTCGCGATCCCGATTTGAGCCTCCGCCTGAAAAAGGATATTCTTGACTTGGGACAGTTCCAGTCGTTGCGCAAAGCCCCTGTGCAGTCTGCTTTTCAAGATAAAAGAGTTCCCCGGCCGCCGCCGCGGGAAGATTTGTTGGTGCTCAAAATTTCCTTGGAAGAAGATCCGCAGGGGGTGCTTGCGTCCGATTTGCATGCCGGCGATCTGGTTTCGGCGCGCATCACTGACGGTCGAGATATCGCCCAGTACTTGGCGCGTCTCTTCGGGGGGTTGACCGCGGCCGGGCCGGTTCCGATCGCAGCACCCATCGAGGCAGTGGAAGCCGTCGAAGGCGGGGTTCTCGTACGCGTTCGTTTTGCCGCCGCAGTTGCCGGCGACGGTGTGGTTCCTTCGGATCGCTTGCTGCGAGTCGCCCGCGGCGCGGCGCACGGTCGCGGCGACGGATCGTGGTGGCGCAGGTTTTTTAAAGCCTGACCCCCCATAAAAGGAGATTTATATGCCGGCACTCGTGGTGGTCGGGGCGCAGTGGGGAGACGAGGGGAAAGGGAAGATCGTTCACTTCCTTGGCGAGGGGACGGACTGGGTGGTACGCTATCAGGGTGGCGACAACGCCGGCCACACCGTCGTTTTCGACGGTCAGAAATACGCGCTGCATCTGATCCCTTCCGGTATCCTCCAGCCCGGCGTCAAAAACGTGATCGCCGACGGTGTCGTGATCAATCCCCGAGCCTTCGTCGACGAAATCGCGATGCTTCAGAAACGTAAGATCAAGGTCCGCGGCCGCCTGTTCATTAGTTTGGCGGCGCACGTAATCCTGCCCTACCACGTCATTTTGGACACCCTGCGCGAAGAGGGGGGGCGCGGCCTAGGAACGACGAAAAAAGGAATCGGGCCGTGCTATGAAGATAAGGTCGCACGCATCGGAATTCGCGTCGCTGATTTCCTCGACCCCGCCACGTTTCGCACCCTCGTACGGCGCAATTTGAAAGTCCGGGCGGCCGAGCTTTCGCGTGTGAAATCGTTGAAGGCGATCGAAAAAGAAGTATTCGACGGATATGAGTCGCGTCGCAAGGCGCTGGCCGCCTATGCCACCGACACCGGGCTTCTCTTGGACTCCGCGCGGCGCAGAAAGGAGCGGATTTTGCTGGAAAGCGCACAAGGTTCCATGCTCGACCTTGACCACGGAACTTATCCGTTCGTGACGTCCTCGAACCCCGTTTCGGGGGGGGCTTGCGTGGGGGCCGGGATCGGTCCGACGACCATCAACGCCTCTCGGGTCGTGGTGGCGGCCGGCGCCT
>JANPGH010000010.1:0-2420 GCA_031423795.1 Elusimicrobiota bacterium
ACCACGACCCGATCAAGGTATTGGGACAACTCGCCTACCCGCGTGCGCGAGGCGGCGTTGTCGGCGCTCTTGGCCGCTTGCTCAAGGGCGGCGCCGACGTCAGTGATGGCCTCGAATCCCCAGCAGCCCCCGGCGCCTTTCATGCCGTGCCCCAGACTCTCCACGATCGCAAAGTCACCGCGATCCAAAGCTTCCAGCATCGTGATGACGTCCTGCCTGCGGTGCTGCAGAAACCCGGGGATCAAGTCCGCGAATTTCGGATTCGCGCGCACCAGGATCGGGGCCTTCCGGTCGCCGCTCTCCTTCGAGGATGGCGGCACGAGTACGGAATGCTCCTTGATCGCTTGCAGCAGCACCTCTTGTTTCAACGGTTTTGTCAAATAGGCCGAGCATCCCGCGGCCATGAATTTTTCTTGATCACCTTTCAAGGCAGAGGCCGTAAGGGCGATGATCGGCGTGGGCGCCCGGTGGTTGGCCTGTTCCCACTCCCTGATCGCCCGCGTTGCGGTCATTCCGTCCATGACCGGCATCTGCCGGTCCATCAGGACGAGGTCAAAGTGTCCAGCGATGAATTTTGTATAGGCGACGGCTCCGTTTTCGGCGATCTCGACCTGGTACGGCGTGTCCTGCAGGAAGGCCAAGGCGATCGTGCGGTTGTCGGGGGAGTCCTCCACCAGAAGAATATTGAGTGCCGGCAGCGGAAGTTCGGGACCCGCGCCGACCGGCGCTGACGCCCGCCGCGTCGGCCCCGCCCAAATTTCGAGCGGTACGGTGAAAGAAAACACGCTTCCCTTTCCGACCCCGCTGTCGACGCGGATGGACCCGCCCATCAGCTCCACCAGGCGCTTCGAAATCGTTAACCCCAGCCCCGTGCCTCCATACCTGCGGGTGGTAGACGAGTCGGCTTGCGTAAATCGTTCAAACACCGAACCCAATTTCTCGCCCGGAATGCCGATACCGGTGTCCGAGATCGTGAACCGCAATCTGCCCGGAACCGTGGCGTCCGCATCCGGTGTTACCCGCAGGGCCACTTCGCCGGATTCCGTGAACTTGATCGCATTGCCAAGTAAATTGAGCAGCACCTGCCGCAGCCGTGTCGGGTCGCCGACCCGGTCGATAGGCACTTCCGACGCGATTTCGCACACCAAGGCCAGGCCTTTTTCCTGGGCCCGCACCGCCACCATCTCCCGGACTTTCTCCAGCAGATCGTTCAACGAGAACCCGGTCCGCTCCAGCTCGAGCTGCGAGGCTTCGACTTTGGAGAGGTCGAGGATGTCGTTGATGAGATGCAGCAGATTGTCACCGGCGCGGCGAAAGATCTGCACATAGTTGTTCTGCTCGGGGGACAGTGGGGTTTTCGCGAGCAGATCCGCGATGCCGATGATCGCATTCATCGGCGTGCGGATTTCATGGCTCATGCTCGCCAGAAAATCTGACTTAGTCTGACTCGCGGTCTCGGCCATGGCCTTAGCCTGCTGCAGTTCCGCCTCGACCCGCTTTCGCTCAGTGACGTCGCGCGCTGCGGCGAACACGCCCTGGAGGGTGCGGCCCCGGTCGTAGAAAGTCGTGGCGTTGTAGGACACCACCGTCTGTTTCCCGTCGAGGGCGCACGCTGTCAGCTCGTAGTCGGTGACCTTCTTTTCATTCAGCACGAGCTTGATCGCCGCTTCGGCCCGATCCGGATCGGTGAAGTAACCCTTGAACGGCGCGCCGATCAGCTCGTCGCGCGTGCAGCCGGTGAGCGCCTCCATCTGCTTGTTGACGTCCGTGATGATGCCGGCCGGGTCAGTGGTCATCAACGCATCAATGTTCGATTCAATCAGCGAGCGGGTATAAAACTGCTGATCGCGCAGTCGCTGGTCGAGTTTCTTCTGCTCGGCTTCGACCAGCTTGCGCGCTGTGTTATCGGTGCCGATCAACAGATACCCGATGATGGCGTCCTGGGCGTCGCGCAGCGCCGTCACAGACACCACCGCAGGAAAGCGGCTCTCGTCCTTGCGGATATAGGTCAGTTCATAAATGTCCTCGATGCCGCGCGAAGCCTTGAACACCAGGGCTTCGAAACCCGGCGTGATCGGAGTCGCGAGTTCGATGCTCAAGGCCTTGGCGCGCGCGATCACTTCCTGCGGATCGGAAATATCGGCGGGGGTGATCTTGTTCAGTACTTCGGCGGCCGCGTAGCCGAGCATGCGCTCGGCGCCGACGTTGAAGATCTGGATGACGCCTTTGGCGTCGGTGGCGATGCTCGAGAAGTTCGCGCTGTTGAAGATCGCGCTCTGCAGCGCGCCGGCCTTGAGCAGCGCTTCCTCGGCCTGCTTGCGGGCGGTGTTGTCGGTGCCGATCAGCAGGTAACCAATGATCCGATCCTCGGCGTCACGCAACGCCGTGACCGACACGACGGCGGGAAAGCGGCTGCCGTC
>JANPGH010000011.1:0-2481 GCA_031423795.1 Elusimicrobiota bacterium
ATTCTACAGCGGCTGGGGATCGGTCTGCCGAGACGGATGCGAATTCCGGAACATCTGGTGTCTCAAATGTAGTGCCAACTTTTGAAACCAGATCTAGGAAATTACAGCGTTATTCTGTATTGACTGCGGAAGTTGGGTTAGTTCGATGCGGCGATTAAGGAAAATTCTTAATTAGCGACGCGAGCCCAGCGAGGCGAGTATCGCCGCATCGAGATCGGCGATGATGTCTTCGATGTCCTCGATGCCGACCGACAGGCGAATTAGGCCGTCAGCCAAGCCTGCCTTCAGGCGCTCTTCGCGGGGTATCGAGCCGTGCGTCATCGATGCCGGATGGCCGATCAATGATTCGACACCGCCCAGGCTTTCGGCCAATGAGAACACATGGCATGACGAAATCATACGCTTGGCGCGCTCTAAATCTCCTTTAAGCTCGAAGGAGATCATTCCCCCGAAGCCGCCCATCTGCGCGCGCGCAAGCTCAAATCCGGGGTGGGTCGGCAGGCCCGGATAATGGACCTTGGCGACTTCGGGATGGGCTAGCAAATGCTTGGCCACAGCCATCGCATTCTCGCAATGCCGGGACATGCGCAACGGCAGCGTCTTCGTGCCGCGCAGCAGCAAAAAGCAATCGAGGGGTCCCGGCACGGCTCCGACGGCGTTCTGCAAAAACTTGTATTCCTTGAAAAGCGCCTCGTCGTCGGTCAAAATCGCGCCGCCGACCACATCGGAATGGCCGCCGAGGTATTTGGTCGTCGAGTGCACGACGATATCAGCCCCTCGCGACAGCGGACGCTGAAGCGCGGGGCTGGCAAAGGTGTTGTCAACAGCGACCTTGGCGCCCTTCTCGTGCGCCAACCGCGAGATCGCCCGGATATCGCAAATGCGCAGCAGCGGGTTCGACGGGGTCTCGAGCCACACGAGCTTCGTTTGCGGAGTAAAAGCAGCTTCGAAGGCCGCGAGGTCAGTGGCGTCGACGAACGAGAACGTCATGCCGAAGCGCGCGAAGACCTTGGTGAACACGCGATATGTCCCGCCGTATAAATCGTTGCTGCACAGCACGTGATCGCCGGGATTTAACGCTTCGATCACTGTCGAGGTCGCCGCCATCCCCGACGAGAAGCACAGGCCAAAGCGCGCGGCTTCCAAGGCAGCCAGGTTCTTTTCCAAGGCCAATCGCGTTGGGTGCACAGTGCGGGCGTAGTCGAAGCCCTTGTGCTTTTCCGGCCATTCCTGAACGTACGTTGAGGTCAAATACACGGGCGTCATGATGGCACCAGTCGTGGGATCGGGAGACTGGCCGGCGTGTACGGCGATCGTGGACAGCCCCTGGCGCTTCTCGGTGGAATCGTCTGGGCGTTGTGTCTTAGACCTCATGCGGGATCCGATAACAGCTCGCCCAACGCGCGCGCGACATCGGCCTTCTGCGGCTGGATGAAATACTCGAGGGCGGGCGAAAGGCCGACGCCCGGAGTCGCCTTGCCCGCCAGCAAACGCGGCCGCACCTTGAGCTCATAAAATAGTTCGTCGACGACGCGTCGCATCAAGTGTTCGGCAAAATTCGTGATTTCGGTTTCCTCATTGACGAAAAGCACGCGACCGGTCTTGCGGATCGAGGCCTTGATCGCGTCCCAATCGTAGGGGATCAACGAGCGCATGTCGATCACCTCGACCGACCCTTGACCGTCGGCCTTGAGCTGGCGAGCGACTTCTAGGCAAATCGGGGCCATACGGCCGTGGGTCACAATCGTGGCGTCGGCGCCCGGATGCGCGATCTTCGCCTTACCGATCTCGACGATGTACTCGCCCAACTTCGGCCATTTCGCCTTCCACTTGGAGCGATCGCCCAATGGGGCGTCGATCATCTCGTGGAGGGTTTTCTCATCAGGCTCGCCCGGGATCAGCTCTTCGCCTTTGGTGCGCAACAGAGCCTTGGGCTTGAGAAAAAGTACCGGATCGTCGCTTTTAATCGAAGCTATCATCAGCCCGTAAGCGTCGAGCGGAGTCGACGGGCAGACGACCTTCATCCCGTGGAGCTTGGTCGCGATCGAATCGAACGAATGAGAGTGGTACATCGAACCGTGGATTCCGGAACCGGTCGGGGTCATCACGACCATCGGGGTTTTATAGCGACCGCCTGAGGCCCAGTATCCGTTCGCGCTGAGCTTCAGCAGGTCAACGACATTAAAAATGTAATCAACGAACTGAATCTCGGCGACCGGGCGCCCACCAGCCCACGCCAAACCCAACGCAGCTCCAATGATACAGCGCTCGTCGAGCGGAGAATTCCAGGCACGCTCCAAGCCTTGGGTCGCGGTGAACACGCCGCCCAGCGGCGGGCCGACGTCCTCGCCGAAAATCTCGGTGACGCCGAGCTTCTGTTCGCCGTAGTGAAGGGCCAAGCGTATGGCCTGGGCCATGTTCGCCATCTCAGCTCCCGCCCTTTGTCGGATAAGAAGGAGGCAGGCCATCCGCGAACACGTC
>JANPGH010000012.1:0-22578 GCA_031423795.1 Elusimicrobiota bacterium
TTTAGCCCAACTTCCGCAGTCAATACAGAATAACGCTGTAATTTCCTAGATCTGGTTTCAAAAGTTGGCACTACATTTGAGACACCAGATGTTCCGGAATTCGCATCCGTCTCGGCAGACCGATCCCCAGCCGCTGTAGAATGAATTGCTGCGCCTTCTCCGGGTTCACGATGCTTCGCAGCCGAATTTTCTCACCGGTCATCGTAGGCAGCATGATGTCGCCGCTCTGAATTTGACCAAGCTCTTCCAAGATCGTCCGTGGCGAATTCCCCAGGCCCGCGCGACTTTGCCATTGCTCCAGAAATTTCCAAAGAACGAATGCCAGGAAGCAAACGAAGATGTGCGCCTGGGCCCGATCTTCCCGTTGATGATGGATGGGATGAATCACGAGTTCGGTCTTGTGCACACGAAACGCCGCCTCCACCTGAGTCAGCTGGATGTACGTCTTCCAGACCTCTTCTTCTGTCCAGTCGTGAACATTCGTGCGCAGAGCGTAGCAACCATGGCTGTGCTCCTTGAGCTTTTGCTCCGCTTCGTCGCGGCTCCATTCAACGCGCACTCCCGATGGCGCCTCGCTCCCGGCCTCAATGCGGATGGCGAATGTTTTCGCGGCACGTTGATTTCGCTGTAAAAGGCCTCCCACTTGCCGCTGGATTTTATCCAAGGACAACGGCTTCCTCGCATTCTCACACCGCCGCTGCAATCTCACCAGCGCGGTTTCGATGCGCGTCGAGAACAACTCCAGCATCGCAGTCTCTTTTTCTCGGCGATCGTCGCTGCGGCACAGAAGCAGAAGATCGCCGGAAGCTCCCGTCTCGTCCGTGGCGGCTTGGGCATACCGCACGGCGACGCCGTCCCTCACAATCTTCCATCCTGCCGAGTCCGCCAGTTCGGCCCCGTGCTTCTTCAACTCGCTCTTGGGCAGGCCCACCAAGTAACGCCGCCCGCCCTCGCGCATCCACGTCAACGTCGCCTCGCTGACCATCCCTCGGTCCATCACCCATACGCGATCCGCTTTCCCGTAGCGCGACTCGATCTTCTCCACGGTCGCCTTCACCGTCTTCGAATCGTGAAGATTCCCCGGGAACACCTCGTAGCCCAGCGGCATCCCGTCGCGCGTCACTACAAGGCCTATGCAAACCTGCTTGCAGTCGGGCCGATGATCCCGGCTGTGTCCGCGCTGCGCCTGCGGATTGCGTTTCATCTTGCCTTCAAAATACGTCGAGGTGATGTCGTAGAGCAGCAGGTCGTACTTGATGTCGAACAATCCTTCCCACTGTTTCTTGACGTGAGATTCCAGCGCCGCTTTCAATGGCAGAACTTTGTCGAGCCCGCGGTATAAACGGTCGTCGTTAATCTTCTCTTCGTTGACTGCGTTTTTCGGACCCATCCGATCACCGTCACGGAGCCTCCCGATCACTTGAATGAACGGCACCAGGAGTGAGAGCGATTTGATCGAAGAAAGCGGCGGAATTGCCCAATCTGGCCGGGTGATCGACCCGGCCGAGACGGAGTGATCGGACAGGTCCGACACAGCGATCGGACCGACCGAAATACGCAGTTGACGTCAAGAATATCGGCCAAGGCCGTCTTACGGATCCAATCCTCGGCTATGTGCAGCTCGCTCGATGGCTCGCAGAACCGCGCCGCCGTCAAAATCTTGGCCGTCGTCGCCCACGGGATGTCTTCGCCGCCAAGCGATAGATGCTCGTCGAAGAATTCGTCGAACTTCGCCATCCGCCAAAGCTTGCAGGCCAGCCACACGTCACCGAAGCGCCGCACCCGCTCGAGCTTCACACCGTTCAGCCGTATCTGGGCGACTTCTTTTTCGAGCGGCTGATCGAACAGCCCCGGCTGCTCGGCGTGGCCGCCGAGGCGACGCGCCAATTCGCTCGCTCGCAGGCGGCCTTTCGCGTCCAAATCGCCCAACTGCGCGACCGTCCGCTGTATCACTTTCTTGCCAATGCGAACGGACTCGACTAGCCGCCAATACTTCCGCGTTTTTCCGTCTTTACGGACTATGCTGTGTCGCAGGTACATGCCATCAGAAAACTACTTCCCCTCACGCAGACACAAGACCCAGGGTTGGCACTACATCGTGTTTTGGCGCGACGCCCGGAATTCTCAGGCGAGGAGAGTGGCGTCACAGGCTGATAATCGCCGGAAAGCGAGGATTGCTGCGGAAGTTGGGTTAGTATCCGCATACGTCCCGATCGCCGTACCCCCCTTGACCGACAGCAACGACTTCGCATTGATGGTAGCCAGTCCGACCTTCCCCCCGTCGCCCGCCAGCGATCCCAGAAATAACGCGGCTAGGCCCCACAAAACGAGCCGGGGGGAAATCCGTATTCCTCAATCTAAACGGATATTAAGCTCTCTCATGGAAGTGTACCCCGCTTCCATCAGTGTAGAGCCGGTACTGCCTCACGACAAGACCCAGAAATCAAATAAATCGATGTATTTACTATCTAATTCTAAATTCCGCTGCATTCAGAAGAGAAAGTAACGCTGTGCTAGCGGCAAGGTATTAGCCGGCTCACAGCGAAGCAATTCGCCGTCGGCGCGAACCTCATAGGTCTCGGGATTGACTTCCATTTTTGGCAAGGCATCGTTGAGCTTCATGTCGCGCTTGGTTAGCCCTCGGCAGCCTTTCACCGCGCTTAAACAGCGGCGCAAGCCGTATTTGCGGGCCGCGCCCGATTTTAAAGAGTGCGCCGACACGAAGGCCAGGCTGGTCGCCGCCGCGGCGTGGCCAAAACCACCGAACATCGGACGCATGCGCACGGGCTGCGGTGTCGGGATCGAGGCATTCGCGTCACCCATTTGCGACCATGCGATGAAGCCGGATTTCAGCACGAGTTCCGGCTTCACGCCGAAAAACGCCGGCTTCCACAACACCAGGTCCGCGAGCTTGCCTTTCTCGATGGATCCAACTTCGTGTGATATGCCGTGGGCGATCGCGGGATTGATCGTGTACTTGGCAAGATAGCGGCGCACGCGCATGTTATCGTTGTCGCCTTTCTCCCCGGAAAGCTTCCCACGCTGCGCGCGCATTTTGTGGGCGGTTTGCCAGCAGCGCATGATCACTTCGCCAACACGCCCCATCGCCTGGCTGTCGCTTGAAAACATCGAGATGGCACCCAAATCATGAAGGATGTCCTCGGCGGCAATGGTCTCGCCGCGGATACGGCTTTCGGCAAAGCTCACGTCCTCGGGCAGGTCCTTGTCCAGGTGATGGCAGACCATCAACATGTCGAGATGCTCGTCGAGGGTGTTCACGGTGAACGGCCGCGTCGGGTTGGTCGAGCTGGGCAGGACATTGGCTTGACCACAGACCTTAATAATGTCGGGGGCATGGCCGCCGCCAGCGCCCTCGGTGTGGTAGGTATGGATCGTGCGGCCCTTGAACGCCGCAATTGAGTCGTCGACAAATCCGGATTCGTTAAGGGTGTCGGTGTGAATGGTGACTTGCACGTCGTATTTCTCGGCAACCGATAGGCAGCAGTCGATGGCAGCCGGCGTGGTGCCCCAGTCCTCGTGCAGCTTCAAGCCGATGGCCCCGCCGCGTATCTGATCTTCCAAGCCTTCAGGCTTGGACGTGTTGCCCTTCCCCGTGAAACCAAAGTTCATCGGTAAGCCGTCGACAGCTTGGAGCATCAACCCGAGATGATGCGGTCCGGGGGTGCAGGTGGTCGCGTTAGTCCCGGTGGCTGGCCCCGTGCCACCGCCGATGAATGTCGTGACTCCGCTAGCCAGCGCGGTCTCGACCTGCTGGGGGCAGATGAAATGGATGTGGGTGTCGAGGCCGCCCGCGGTCACGATCATCCCTTCTCCCGCGATCACCTCGGTGGTGACACCAACGATCATGCCCCGAGTAACACCCGCCATCACGTCCGGGTTCCCGGCCTTCCCCAAGCCTGCGATGCGGCCGTCCTTGATGCCGATGTCGGCCTTGTAAATTCCGGTCCAATCGACGACGAGGGCGTTGTTGATTACGCAATCCAACGCATCTTTAGCCGAGACACCTGTGGCCTGGCCCATGCCGTCACGCAAAACCTTGCCACCACCAAACTTGCATTCATCGCCATAGACGGTAAAATCCTTCTCCACTTCCACGATAAGTCCCGTGTCCCCCAGGCGCACTCGGTCTCCCGTCGTCGGCCCGTAAATGGCAGCGTAACGCCGTCGTTCGAGGCGCAGACTCATTTTGCCCTCCCCGAATCCCGGAACCCGCGCTTGGCCGAAGTTGCAATAATCTTGCGCCGCCCCGTCTCACTCACGGGCCCGTCGGCAAGATTATTCCCGCCGCGGATCACGCGCTTGCCGGCGATCGGCACGAGTTTGACCGTTTTCGATTCACCCGGTTCAAAGCGCACGGCGGTGCCCGCCGGTATATTAAGACGCAAGCCATAGGCTTGCGTCCGGTCGAATTCGAGCGCTCTGTTCGTCTCGACGAAATGATAATGGCTGCCAACCTGGATGGGCCGGTCGCCGCGATTTATCACTTTCAAGGTCGTGCTTTGGCGCCCGCTGTTGATCTCGATCTCCCCGGCCGCCGTCAATATCTCACCGGGAATTCCTGCCAGCGGCTCGGCCCGCTGCTCCAGCGCTTGCTTTCGATTCGGCGGCAGAAGAAAACTGCCGTACATCGCGAGCGCATAGTTGCCGGTTTCGGCCGCGATCGGGTGATGCACGGTCACGAGCTTGCTACCGTCGGGAAATGTCCCCTCCACCTGCACTTCCTCAATCATTTCGGCCACGCCTTCCATCACGTCGGCGCGACCTAACAGCCGTCGCCCTAAATCCATCAGCTCCGACACGGAGTGGCCGTCGCGGATGAATTCCAAAATCTGCGACGCGATCAACGCCACCGCCTCCGGATAATTCAGCCGCAATCCCCGGGCCAATCGTCTCTGCGCGAGCGCCCCGGCCTGGTTTAGCGCTAATTTGTCGACTTCCTGCGGCGTCAAATGCATAAGATCTCCCGTGTCAATTATGTCTTAAACGCGTGACGACCAGGGGTCGTTGCCGAGCGCGGTCCAAACGAAGTCCAGCATGCGACGCAGTTCGCGGGCTGCGTCCTCGCAGGATTCACCCGCGATTCGCAACAGCGCGCCGTCCTTGCCCATTGGTGCTGCAGACACGATTAGCGCCGCTTGCTTCGGCGTGGCGCGATGCGAGGTCTCTTCGAGCAGCTGAGCAATTCCATCCTTGAGCAATGGGCCACTCATCGCCGCCATAGCGATTACATCGAACCGGCCCAGCCGGGAAGGCAGGGCTCGCGCGTGCGCGTTAAGCAATGTCGCGTCGCGCAAAATCTCAACGCCAGCGCGCCGCACCGTCAATCGGCTCTCGTAAGACTCGAACGCCCAGCGTTCGCCGCACGCCGCACGACCAGAGGTTAGCCAATCCACCACTGCTAAACTTGCCGACGGCGCCAAATCGAATTCCTGACACTGGACATATCGCGCGTTCGCATAACAAACGACCGGGTCGGGTGCCACCACAAGCAGGGCTCCGGCCGCGACCGAGGCGGCGACGTTCTGCCGCGCGCCGGGTCTGCCTGGATAGATCTTGGTTGAGGCTTGGGTGACGAACGCCGCTTGCGCGCGGGCGCGTACCTCGATGTCCACCGTCACCGAATCTCCGTTGAGCAATCCCCCACCGTGGCTGCTCGCGCACGCCCACGCCGCTGTCCCCGAGTGCCGCGGCGTCAAAATCTTAAGCGGCGTTGCCGCGCGGCAACGAACGACGGCCGTGCGTCCTCCCACCGCCTCAAAAGTCAGGAGTGCGCGGCCGGCATCCTTGGCGATAGATTGAGTTACGCCCATTTAACGAGTCTGCGTTTTCCCCGACAGGCTGTCAATTCAGTTAAAATCCCACCTTATGGTTTCGACTCGATCGATCGCCGCTTTGTTTGCTCTCTCCGGTGCCGCGTCCCTTCTGTACCAAGTCGTCTGGATGCGTATGCTTGTGCGGGTTTTTGGCTCGACGACCCCCGCGGTCAGTGTCGTGGTCGCGGCATTTATGGGAGGGTTGGCCCTAGGCAGCCATTGGGGAGCACGACGCTCCCGCCTCGGCGCGCGCCTCAAAGACTATGCGTCGTTGGAACTGCTGGCGGCAATCTCGGGAGTGCTGGCAACCGCGCTGATGATCTTCCTCCCCGAGCTTTACGCGCACATTGCCGGCCACGCGGCGGGACCCGCGCAGCGTGTCGCCGTGAGGCTCACGCTGGCAGCGCTAGTTCTTTTGCCGCCGACGACGGTAATGGGGGCGACGCTGCCCATTCTCACGCGCTTCGTTTCAGAACGCGAAAAAAAGATAGGCCTTGGGCTAGCTGTACTGTACGGCTTCAACACGCTGGGAGCGGTCGTGGGGACCTTATTTTCGGGATTTATCGCGCTGGCATTATTTGGAGAACGCAGCACAGTGGGTATGGCCGTTGCGACGAACCTAGCCTGCGCTCTTGTTGCCATTCGGCTCGCGGGCAAGGAAACAAAAGTACTGACGCTAAAAGAGGACGCGGCGGCCAAACGTGAGGACGGGTACTTCCTCGCACTTTTCGCACTCAGCGGGTTCTGCGCCCTTGCGCTCGAAGTCCTTTGGTCACGGTTGATGATTCTTCTGGTCGGCAGCTCGGTGTACGCTTTTTCCGCTTTGCTGGCGGTGGATCTGTTCGGAGTGGGGCTAGGGAGCTTGGTCTGCGCGGCGCTTTTACGCCGCGGGGTGCCGCGCTCCAGTGCACCGCTGCTCTTCGGCCTGCTGCAAGCCGGGATCGGCGCGGCGGTCATGTTGGGACTTGCCGGATACCGCGTCTCCGGATTATCAGCCGTCTCCTTAAATTACCTATATTCGCCGCTCAATCGTCCGGCCGACGTGCTCTCTTTTTTTCGCGACTGCATCATCGTCGTCTTTCCTCCGACCTTCTTGATGGGGCTTTCTTTCCCACTCGCGGGCCTTCTGCTGTCCACCAACGACCATGACGAGGGCGTCGCCGCTGGCCGCGCGTTCGCGGCGAACACCATGGGAGGCGTGTTGGGCTCGCTGGCGGCGGGCTTCCTATTGGTGCCCGCGCTGGGCACGGCGCACTCTTGCGCGCTGTTGGCGGCAATCAGCATGCTCATCGGCGTCGCCGCACTGCGACGAGCGCCGCAACGACGATCGATGGCTTGGAAGGCACTGGCAACGCTCGGGGCCGTTACGTTAGTCGCCGGCTGGATGAGCGGCGATCCGGCGCGCGACATCCTAACCCACCGACTTGCGTCCATCGGAGGAGAACTGGTTTTCCACCGCGAGCAGACCGCGGCGACCGTTTCCGGCGTTTCAATACCCCGCCTGCCGCAAACACTTCTACTCAACGGTATCGCCGTATCAGGGACCGGTGGGCCGGGTAAGGCGATGGCGTATGTGCCTCTTTTACTTCGACCGCACGCTAAGCGGGTCTTGGTCATCTGCTTCGGCGCGGGCAACGCCTTTCGCGCAGCGATGCGCGAAGGCCTGCAAGTGGACGCGGTGGATCTGGTTCCCGGCGTCTTTGAGGCGTTCCCATGGTTCTTTCCCGATGACGCCGCCCTTTTGACGGCGCCCAACGCGCGAACTTTCGTGGACGACGGCCGCCATTTCCTACTGACCTCCCCGGGCGGATATGACGTGATTGTGGTGGACGGTTCGCCGCCAATTTATGCGGCGGCCACCGTGAACCTTTACACCCGCGAGTTCATGGCGCTCGCCCGCTCGCGTCTGGGCCCGGGCGGGGTGCTGGCGCTGTGGGCTCCGCTCCCTTGCCGATTGGACGACTTCGGCGCGTTGTCTCGAAACTTCGCCGACGCGTTTGCGCATGTCGCTGCGTGGAGGCATCCTGGTTTTGCGGGTGTGCTGTTGATGGGTTCTGAGTCGCCACTGACGCCGGATGCCCGCCGTATCGCCTCTGACTTCAAGCGCCTCGGATCCACCGCGGAGCTTCCGGGTATGAATCCAGGTCTTGTCGCCGAGGGAACGCCCTTCGATGAGGCCGCACTGCGGCGCATCTCGGCTCTTTTTGCGCCGCTCACCGATGACGAGCCGCGCACAGAATATCCGCTTTTCCCGATGCTGTCTGGTGATCGTTTCTTTATGAGAAACGAACCACTATTAGGCGCGTTCCTCTCATTAGATCCGGGCCTCGCCGCCGCGCGTCGATGAGTCGCCGAGAACGCCTATTGCCCGCAGTCCTCGTTCTCATTGGCGGGGTGTTTTGCTTCCGCCTTTGGGCCACTCCCGGCATCCTTTATTCGCCGCACTCCGATCTCATCGCACAAGGCGCCGGCCTGCGCGCGCTGGCCTCGCGGACACTGTCTGAAGACGGTCGCTGGCCCCCGCTGTGGGACCCGTCATGCGACTCGGGCCTGCCTGCGCACGCCAATCCGCTGACGACCTATCTTTCACCGCTGCATTGGCCGTTTCTCTTTCTGCCCCTGGACCGAGCCGCGGATCTGGTCCTTTTCCTGAATGTCATCCTCGCCGGCCTGTCGATGTTCGTGCTGGCGCGCAGACGCTTGGCTGAGCCGGGTGCAGCCATGTTCACCGCCGTTGGCTACATGCTGTCTTATCGTTTCTTCGCGCTGATCGACGCGGGCTGGCTGCCGACCATTACGATGTACGCTCTGGCGCCCCTGCTGTATTGGAGCGCAGATCGTTTGTTCGAAGAGACCTCGGCACGCCGCGTCTCGCTATTTTCCGTGATCCTGGGACTATCGGCTATGCAGGGATCAGCGCAGTCGTTCTACTATGCGCTTTTGGGACTCGTGGTATTCGCGGTATGTAGAATGCGGTCTATTCCCGCGGCGCGGTGCGTGAGCGCATCGCTGGCGTTATTGGCCGGAGGAATCGTCGCGTTCCTGATCGCAGCACCCGACATCCTGCCCCGCGCGCAGTTTGCAGCACTCAGCACGCGCACACACTTCGACTACCGCTTCTTCTTAGGCGATCCCCCGCGCCTCTCCGACTTGCTCACGGCATTCGACCCGAGGGACGCGGGAGGAACGCGTTTCGAATATTGGGAAAACGTTTTTTATTTTGGTCTGTGGTTATATCCATTAGCCGTTTACGGCTGTCTCAAAGATCCGAAGAAAACGCGCGGGCTGCTTTTGGCATGCGCCATTTCCATATTCCTGTGCTTCGACACCCCCGTGCTTCACGCTTTGTTCGCCGCCATTCCCGGTTTCGCCCTTTTCCGGCGCTCGACGCGACTTCTTCAGTTGACCCAGCTCGCTGCCGCACTGCTGGCCGGCCACGGCGCCGACGAACTTCTGCGCGGCCGTTGGAAGAAGAGTCGTTTACTAGTCACCGTGATGCTATGCGCGCTTCCAATCCTCGACACCGGAGCGCGCCTGCTGCCCCGACTCAAGGTCGTGCCGCTGGCGGAGGCCTTCCCGCCGCCGCCGTTCCTTGATTTGCTTCGCCGAGCTCCGGGCTCCGGCCGAGTCGCCGCGGTCGGCCGCCAAGTGGTCCCCTACGGCACCGCGTCTTATCACGGAATCGACATGGTCAACGGCTACGAGCCGCTGAATTTGCGCCACTATGTTGAGTACTTCTCGGTGCTGATGACCGGGAATGCGATATCCGCGCCTCGTACCCCCGTGGTCTGGGTCGACCTATCCGCAATCGCCAGGCCCGATCTGCTGCGCGCGCTGGATGCGCGTTGGCTGGCGTCGAACGAACCCCTGCCGTTCGAACGCATCGGTTGGATGCCTGTCGGCGTCGCCAATGAAGTGCAGGTGTTTGACTTTTACCGCGGCATGACACGCGTGCCCGTCTACCTGTACCGCGACCGCTCTCCGCTCGGACCAGCGTTTTTTGCGCGCTCGGTTACTCCCGTCGCCGATGAGAGCGCCTCCCTCGTCGCTTTAGCCTTATCGACTTCGCCGTTGAATGCATCCGTTCTCGACTGGAACGCAGCCGAATTGGAATTAGCCGGCGGAGTCGCGCAAATGACAAGACGCGGGGGAGACCGCTATGAATACGCGGTGGACTCGCGCGGAACGAACCTTCTTATCCTCAGCCAGATCTGGTACCCCGGCTGGCGCGCATACCTCGACGGTAAACAGACCTCGTTGTATCGCACCAACCACGCCTTGATCTCTCTCATCGTCGGACCCGGCAGACATTCTCTGAAGCTCGAGATGACCTCTCCGTCGCTGCGTTTGGGTTTGGCCTTATTCGTCGTCGGGCTGCTTGGCGCCGCGACACTGTTCTTTATTCGTCGATAAGGGCCCGTCAAGGTACGGCGGCAAATTGAGCGAATTGCGTGCGGTACTTCATCACTAGCCGGACATAGGAACCGACTGGCTTTGTTCCACAAATCCCTAAAGCGTCGGAATTGAAATTCGCTCGGACAAGAGCCGGCCCTTTGTTGGGGCCGCAGAGATGAATGGTCGCGGCCAGTTTCTGTTTTTCGCGCAATGAGACGCGCCGGCGCGAACCCGATAAAATCTTACGGACATGCGCATGGAGAAAAGCCGCGGTCATCTCGATTGAATGGGAGCCGATCGCCCGGGAGTGGAAACCGGCGAAGTGTTCTTCCTTATTCGAATAATAGCGGGCCTGTCCGAAATTTCCATTCGTGATCTGGAGAAGACCGATCGCGCTGGACGGAGGGCCGTATATCCCCCAAAGGTTGGTTGACCAGCGCCAGGTCCAGGCCGGGCTGGCAAACGGGTCTCCGGAGCTTTCGACCTGGACCAGTCCGGCGAGAAAATCCGCCGTGATCACGTCCGTGGAATAACGCCGGAAGTCCGCGCCGAACTCGTTCCACGTTTGCCGCGGAGACTTCGCTCGCCCCAGACGCGCAAAGCGTAGAATCTCGGTCGGCTTGCGGTATATCTGCACGAAGAAATTAAGGGCGAAAAACCCCAGGCCCAAGAGTATTAGGGATCCCGCGAGCCCGGGGAGCCGCCATCCCCTGCTCTGACGCGAAGCCGAAGGGTTTGGATCGTCTTTGGTCGCGATCATTGATCGAAATTCATGATAGGATAATTTAAATGCCGCACGTTTATTCCAGCCCCGCCTAAGCCTTTATCCCGCGAACTTCTCTCCCGAACCCATGACGCCGCATATGTCCGAGCGGTGGAAACGGGAACGCCGAAGGCGTTAGCCCAATCGCAGGGGTTTACGTGGGACGTCGGGCTGAGGTCGATGGTTTTGTCGTCCAACGGCGGCATGGCGGCCGCGGCTGACGCCGCATTTCTGTGGATAATCACGACGTGTACCGACCCTCGGAGCGGACTTCGCTCGATCTCATTTTAGACTCCCACGAATACCTCCCCACCATCGCCCGGCGTTTGAACGGTTGACGCCCGGTGCGCAGTGGTGGTTTCCCGCGCCGCCCGCAGAGGAACCCGAAGCGGCCGGCAACATGAATTGGGAGGCTTCACCAGCAGGAAGCGCGACTTTCGGCGGATGGCGGGAGGACAATGCGCGGACCGTTACGTTTTCCAAGTCCGGCAAATACAAATTGCAGGGCCACTCGGCGGCTTGGTACGGTATCCGAGCCGACCGCAATCCCATCGAGATCGTCGTCACGCCTTGAGGCGATCGGCAACAAAATGAACAAAAAACGATTCATTATCGTCTTCTCCGTCACGCATCTCATCTTGACCCTGCTTGCCTTGGTCATAACTTTCACACTGGGAATGGATCGGTTTGATTCAGGCACACCGGCGTCGCTCACCGAAAAGGTTGTTAGAGGGCTCTCTTGGATTCTCATGATGCCGATCACGCGGCCTTTCATGTTTTTCCTGAGGCAGGTGCGAATTTTGGGCCCTCTTTTCTCCGGTCTCATGGGCTACATTCTCTTTTTCTTGAACAGCACCGTTTGTGGATTCATCGCTTGGTGGATCTATTCCAAATCCATCCGAGCCGATCCGACTGCCGGACATTAGGGTATTTTTGATGCCGCCATGGGCGTCGCTGTTGGGGTTGGGATTTCTGCTCGGAATGCGCCATGCGGCCGATGCCGACCACGTTGTGGCGGTATCGACGATCGTCACTCGCGAGAAGCGCATGGGCACGGCGTGCTGGCTGGGGATCGCATGGGGGCTGGGGCATACCTTGACCATCTTCCTCGTCGGCGTAGCGATCATTTTTTTTAAAGTCGTTATTCCGCATCGCGTCGGATTGTCCTTTGAATTCGTCGTCGGCCTGATGCTTATGGTATTGGGGATTCTCAATATAATGGGGCGGGGGATCGGCGCGCTGGGGACTGTTGAGCATGAACACGCCCATGATCATGGTGATGCGCATCACCATCATCACGATCCCAATGATGTCGGGGCCAGTCACATCCACCCACATTCTCACCCTCTAACGCTCGGATGGTTGGAAAGTCCCGAGCATTCCCAAATATGGCGATCGCTCCTCGTTGGCTTGGTCCATGGATTGGCCGGGAGTGCGGCCGCCGCCTTGCTAGTGCTGGCCACCGTGTCCAATCCCGCCACGGGATTGGCCTATCTACTGGTGTTTGGCCTGGGGACCATCGCCGGAATGTTGATCGTCAGCGGAACGATGGAAGCGTCTTTCGTCATGCTGTTGAGAGGCCGTTCCGACTTTGGACGCGCGCTGCGCCTTGGGACCGGCGTACTGAGCACGGCTTTTGGTTCTTGGATCGTTTACCGCACCTGCTTCATCGACGGTCTTTTTTAGGTTGGCCGCCAATTGTCGCGACCTATGGCGTCGCCTTGAGACGGTCGATCGCTTGGCGTAAGCCGGGGTCGTTCGACGTTTTTTCGGCCCGGGCCCAGGCGTCGAGCGTCTCGGGCTTCAGCCCCAGAAGTTTGTAAAGATTGCCGACGCGAAACCAGAAATTGGCGCCCACCTGCATGTTCTGGAAATGAGCGCGCCGCTCGGCGAGCACCACGGCGGAATCCTTCCCCATGTAGGGACGCAACCCTTCGGCGAGAAGGTCGAAGCCCCAATTTCGCGTCTTCATGAGGCCGGCGGCGCGGCGGCGCTCGGTCGGAGACATTTCCGAGACGATTTCCTTGAGCACCCCCACGTGTTCCCCTAATCGAGCTTGGTTTGTCTCTGAGAGAATTGAATAGCCGACGCAGACGAAAAGCTCCGCCTGCCCCGTCTTCGGCACATAAAGATATACCCGCTCGTCCGGCGACTCAGCCACGCGCACGACGCGTCCCGGCCCGAACGCCTGCTGAATTTCCGCCATCTCCACATTCCAACGCTGCTTCATTTCCGCGGCGACCTTCGGCGATTCGATCAGGTCCGACAGGAAATACATCGGGACGCCATATGACGCCAGGTGCGCGCTGAATACGGAAATTTCCCGTAAGGCCACCGCTTTCGGTTCCCGGTTGAAAAAATATTCGAGCACTTCGCGGCCGCGCATGGCGACCGATCCCAGGTAGACCTTCGAACTGGGAAATCCAAATCCGGTGATCAAGATCAGCGATGACGGGACCGTGTGCTCCCCCACCCAAACCGCCGTCCTGTGGCCGACATTATTTTCGATGTGGCTTTGGGGAACAAGGCCCGCGCCGACATTCCAAGCGCCCAGAGACACCCCGGCGGAACAGAGGCCGCCCAGCAAACTTCGCCGATCGCCACCGCGCAATTGCGCAAATCGATTTGACGCTCCTAAGGCGATCAAGCCGATCAGGCAGGCATGGGGCGGAACGTAAAAGAACAATCCACCCGGCCAAAACAAATTGACGATGCTGTATCCCGCCAGTCCCGCCGCCAAGGTGATTGCCGCGGATTTACGCAGCAGGTCGTAGTGGTTCCAGAATCCCACCGTTGTCCCCGCCGCTGCGGCCCAGAGCCCCAACCCCACCGCAACGCCGGCCTCAGGCGGCATCACCGCGAACGCCAAGCCCGTTTCTTTCCACATCGTGAGAATGCGGGTCGCAAGCGACGCTCCGCCCCAGAACATGTGGAAAAGTCCCGCCCAGAACTCTCCGGATGAGCCGTGATAGTCGGCTGCTACGGCAAAAAAAGCGCGGCTGCCACGGCTCCTAAAAACAATAAGAAAAGGGATTGCGAGAAGGGCCAGCGCGCCGACGCCGGCAAGGACGGCTTGTGCGCGGCGCTTGCCGAAAGCTCGCCAATACGCGACGGCTAAGGTCGGGAAAAGAAAGCCATTGGCCGAATGAAAGATCGTCGCCGCGACAAACGCTGTAGCAGCCCCCGCGGCGCGTAATGCGGAGGGTTTCTCAAGTAGGAGCACAGCAGTCCAAAACGTCGCGAGCGCCCCGGCGCTCATCAGCATGTAGACTTGGCCTTCGGTGGCGCGCGTTCCGTAGCACCACGTCGCCCCTAAGAGGAGCGCTGCGCACCATCCCAAGGCCCGGTCGCGCGTGAGACGCCGGACCATGTCGGCGAACAGGAATAGTCCCGCCGCCCCGACCGCCGAGTTGACGATTTGGAAGAGGCGATAAGCACCGATTTTGAGTCCCATCGCGATCAACGCGTCGCGCAACAGCTGAAAAGTGGCGTTGAACACCAAATGCCGCGAATTGAAGAACTCGTAACGCCAATCCACCGTCGCCCGTTCGACGCTTTGTGCGAACATGACGCCGTCGAACACAAACGTCGCGTCCGGCAGCGAGAACCACAACGCGAAGGCGGACAAGCAAAGCCCAACCGGAACCGCATGTTCGCGTAACGCATCGATTCGAGGACGCATGGTATTTCCTAGGGGTAGACGGTCGTAGGAGTTACTTGGATTGTTTCTGGGCCGACAGTGGTCGACGTTGTTGGAAGGAAGAACCTGAACCAAAGCGTGATGTTGGCTCCCGGAGCCAGTTGATAGCCATTTTGAGTGCCCGCATAATTCCCCGAGGCCTCGGAAGTCGTCGGCGTCGTCGTGATGTATGTGTTGAAACTGGCCGCCGGCGGACCCACCTGGCCTGCATACCAGAGTCCTTCAAGAGCAGCCGTATCAATCCCGACCGAAGTTCCCAAAGTCCAAGGACTGCTGGGCACAGTCGCCATCGCGGCGTTCAAGATAATCGTGGCTGGCCAATTCCCCACATTGGTCACCACCATGGAACTCGTCGAGACTGTCGATAAGGCGACGGTGGGGTTGATCGCACCTAAATGTAAGAGGCCCGTGGATTGGATAACCTGGAAGTTGAGGCGCGGGAAGTTCGTGTAATTAGGATGACCGGACCAGTTCAGGCTGCCGACCCGGAAATAATACGTGCTACCAAGATCCAGCGGTGTGGCGCCCGACAATGAGAGGGTGAGCGTGCTCGCCTCGGATTCGTAGGTCATCGAAGAGAAAACCGGCGCGCCCGAACCGAGCGCGCCGAAATTGTCGGACGAAGCCAGAAGGATATACCCCTCGCAAGTCCGCGACGAAGGAGTGGTCGGTAAAGCGATCCAAGCGACCGTGATCGACGAATTCACCAACAGGAATTCCGACGCGCCGACCGTGGTCGTGCTGGCCAACGTCGGCGTGGACAAAATGACTGTCGAGTTGAAATAGGTGCCGCCGGCATACTGGGCTCCCGCGCGCAGATAATAAGTCGTGTTTGGATCCAGGCCCTGCGGCGCCAGTGTCGTCGCCGGATTCGTCGTGTTTGAGGAATACAGCGTCCCGGAGAAATCCGACGCGGTCGAAGCTTGGACGACGTAGCCGCTTGCCCCGACCGTCGCGTAAGATGCGGCTATGCTGGAAACTTCGACCGCCCCCAAGGTCAACGATCCTGGGACACTGGCCGTTTCCGATGCCTGCGTCGTCGCGCCATAAGATCCCTGATTGACCCGACTGTCGTTGGGCGGGGGTTCCAAGGCCGCCGATTCTGAGGGATCTCCCGTATCGATCGTCAGGGATTGCGCCCCGTCGACAAGATCCATGAGTCCGTTGGCGTCATCATAGCGGCCCACGAACGAAAGGGGATGGAAATCCTCGCCGCCAATGACGACGCTGGCCCAAAAGGGGTTCGTAGAAATCGACACCGCATCCTGGCTCGACGTTGTCCTCCAATTTACCAGCCCTTGGGCCGGGCTACCCGCACCCCACAAGAATCCCAAAGCGGTGTTCGAACTGTGATAGTCGTTATAATTGGCGGTGAATCCGGTCCGGCTGGCGATGTCGGCGACGGTCACCGTTCCTGAGCTGTTGCCCACTCCAGGCGCTGTGAACGACGAGGAGAAAATATTGTTTTTCAGGTTTAGGCCAGCCGATCCCTCGCCGATTCGCAAAAGCGTGCTGCTGGTGCCCAATGGCGCAAAGGCATGCAAGTCGTTATATTTAAAGCTAAGGTTGTCCACGTTTGTTAAATACACCCCGAAGAAGGAGCCAGCCGTGATCAAACTGGGCTGGCTGATGCGGTTATGCTCAAACAAAACCGCGAAATTGGCGCCGCTTGTGTTGAGAAAGAACCCGAAGGACGTATTGGCGCCCATGCTTCCCGACGTTCGATAATAAATGTCGTTGTTTTGAATCGTAGCCCCGTTGATGAGCCCGTTGAGGTTGAGGCCGTATGTGCTGCGCAGGCTGGTGATTTGCGGCAATATCGTATTCGAGGTCACCCAAACCTTGGTCGCTGCCGCCGGCGTCGCAAGGAACACGCCATACCCTCCGATGAGGACGTTAGTCGATAAGATAATTAGGCCGGAATCCCCTTTCGTCAGATAAATCGCGGCACCCGCGACGCCGGACCTCAAAACGGAACTTGAGACAGATAGGTTGACAGAGCCCGCATCCAACTGCAGTGCGCTTCCGAACGTGTTGGTTGCGACGAGGACGCTTCCGGAGACGGATGTCCCCGTGGACGCCGTGACGTAGACGGCGGTGGAACCGGCAATGTAGCTCGAATCAATCACGTTTGATGAAACGCGGTTCATGTACATCGCGAAATAATTCGCCGCGCTGCTGGTGATCGTGCTTCCGGAAAATATGTTGCCGTTGGATCCCGAGGACACATAAATAGCTGTGCCCAACGGATTAGAAGAATATCCTCCGGTGATCACGTTCGAGGAGGCGTTGAAGAAGAAAGACGCGAATTTTCCGGCGCCGTTCCCGGAGAAAGTATTGTCCCGGAGGATGTTGAAACTGGCCGTGCTGATGAACGCCGCGGTGCCCGCCGTGTTCGTCATCACGGTGCCGTTGACCGTATTGGACGAATTATTTGTCAGGTTCAACGCGAAATAACCAGCGGCGTTGGTAACAAACGAATCGTTATTGAAATAGTTGTTGACCGCGGTGGTGTCTAGGTAGACGGCCGTGCCCAGTGGATTGGCGATGTAGCTGTCAGTCACCGTGTTTGTCGCGGCGGCGTTGATGAATAGCCCATGCTTTGCGGCTGAATTCCCGGTAAAGGTACTGAAGCTGATCGTGTTGCGGTCTGAATTCCCGTCCACGTAAAGCCCATGGCCCGCCGAATTCTGGATAACGCTTCCGGTCACCGTCTGCGACGGCGCGGTGACCAAGAACAGCGCGGGGAAGTTCGCGCCGGCGTTAATTATTGTGCTGTTGGCAAAGTAATTATTGGTCGAACCCGTCGTCACCAGAATGCTCGTTCCCAATGAATTGAATGCATAAACCGTGTCCAGCGTGTTCGTCGACGCATTGTAGAAGTAGACCGCAAATCGTCCGGCGGTCGCACCCGTGACAGTACTGAAACTCAACGTGTTGCGCGCGGTCGTGCTCAGGAACACCGCAGTGCCACCGGAATTCAGAAGGCTGCCGCCCGTAAATGTATTGGACGAGGTGTTGGTGATGTTGAGGGCGAAATAGGTTGCGGCATTCGATGCCACGGTGCTTCCTCCAACCCAATTATTGGTCGCCGCCGTGTCGATGTAGAGAGCGGTGCCCGCCGGGTTAGCGATGTAGCTGGCCGTGATTGTATTCGTTGAGGCACCGTCCAAGAACAGGCCGAATTGTCCCGCCGCGTTGCCGGCCATCGTGCTGAGCGAAATCGTATTGTAGTCGGTGTCTAGGTCCATGTAAACGCCGTGGCCGGTCGCGTTTCTCATCGTCGTCCTGTCGAACGAGCTTGAGGAAACGCCGATCATGTATACCGCGTATCGACCGCTGCCCGTACCCGTGAATGTGCTGGCACTGAACGCATCGGCGGTCACGGAGTAGAGGTATACCGCCGTTCCGGCGGTATTAATAGCCGTGACACCGATGAATGTATTCGCTGAATTTTTGGTCAGGTTCAGTGCGAAATATCCGGCCGCGCCCGTCGTCAGCGTGCTCCCGATGATCGTGCTATTGGCCACCCCCGTTCCCAGATAAACCGCGGTCCCCAATGGATTAGAGATGAAGCTGGTATCGATCGTGGCCGAAGACGCCCCGGCCACAATTAGGCCGAAATTTCCCGCCGCGTTGCCCGTGATTGTGCTCAGGGAAATATCGGTGAGGTCCGAGTTGATGTCCACATAGGCCCCGTAACCCAGCGTGTTGCGAATCAAACTGCCGACGACGGTGTTCGAGGCGGTGTTGTTTAAGAATAGGGCCGGGAAATTTACGACGCTATTGGTAAACGTGCTGCCGAAGATGTAATTGTTCGTCGATCCCGTCGAAATCAGGACGCCCGTGCCAGTCAAATTGACCGCATAGGCGGCGAGTATTGAATTGCTTGAGGCGTTGAAGAAATAAAAGCCGAATTTCCCCGCGCCGCTTCCGTTGAACGTGCTCGTGACCAGCGAATTCATGCTCGTCGTGCTGAAATAGGCCGCCGTTCCCGCCGAATTGCGCATCACGCTGCCGACGATCGTGTTCGACGAGTTATTGGTCAAATTAAGTGCGAAATATCCGGCGGCGTTTGTGGCGAACGTGCTCCCGCTGACGGTATTGTTCACCGCTCCAGTAGTAATATAAACTGCCGTTCCGAGGGGATTAGCCGCATAACTGCCGCTGATCGTATTCGACGAGGGGCCGTTGATGATCAGCGCAATCCCCGCTGCAACATTAGTGACTGTCGTACTGAAACTGATGATGTTAAGATTCGCATTGGGGTCGATATAGAAACTGCTCCCTGCCAAATTTCTCACGACGCTACCGGCAATGGTATTTGAGGAAGCGTTGGTGAGATTGAGCGCAAAATATGCGGCCGCGCTTGTGGCGATAGTGCTCCCGATAACGGTATTGTCAAAAGAGCTGGTGCCAATAAATACCGCCGCCCCCAAGGGATTGCCCGCATAGCTTCGGTCCATCACGTTTGATGAGCTGTTTGACACCAGGTAGGCGTAAACGCCCGCCGCCGCACTCGTAAACGTGCTCAAACTGAAAATATTATTGGCGGAGGTGCTGATATAGGCGCCGACACCGATAGGATTACTCGCCATGAAAACGGTGAATGTGTTCGACGACGCCTTATCCAGCCACAACGCAGCTCGAGAAGAGCTTCGGGCCGCACCCGTGCTGTAAGACACGGCGACGCCGGAGCTTCCCATCAGCCAAAAGGCGCTTGCGCGGGCTCCGCCCACGGTGACGCTGGTATAGCTGATCGTCGAATTTGTCGACGGCGCGATCCCGGCGAACGTGATGTTGCCGGCCGGATCGATGACGTTGACGCTGGTGATCCTGAGGTTATACGAAGAGGCGAAAATGCCAAAGGAAATCGCGTTCGTGGGAGTCACGTTGAGGCCGACGATGGACGCCGTAGTCTCAATTACTATGAAGGCCGCCGTGGAGTTCGCGACCGGATTGACGGTTGGTCGCTGTCCTGCGACAGGATTGATGAGTATGGACGGGCAGATGCTTTTAGGCGTGTTGAGGGTCACCTGTTCGGCATAGACCGCCGAATCCAGGATGTTCACAGTACACGAAGAAAATGACGTCGTTTTAAATGCCGCTACGGCGCCTGAAATCGTCTGGAAATCGCCGGCGGTGAGGATCTGCTTAACGAAGGTGGTCGACGACACGGCCGCGGCAGCCTTCCCCGGCGTCAAAAGGGCAGACAGGCCTAAGCCGAGCAAAAACAGCGCCCGGATAGGCGAAAAGAAGGCCCGCCGCGCGGTCCCGCGGCCGGCAACGGCATCCTGTTTTCTCAATGGCATGGAAGACCGGGCGAACTCAAATCACCCAGAGCAACTGTAGACCCTAGGTTAGTATAAATCAAGCGAAACCATTACGAATTGAGGGACCGAGGACACCCAGCGGTTAAATTTGTTAAATATCCCTTATGGCCCACATCCTGATCGTTGACGACGACCCCGCAATCCAAGAGCTGATCAGGGATACCCTCTCCATGCAGGGCCATGTTTTCGACCTGGCCTCGAACGGACGCGAGGCCCTTCGAAAAATTCGCGCAACTCGGTTCGACCTTGTGATTCTCGATCGCGGAATGCCCGAAATCGATGGCCTCCAGGTGCTCAAGGTTTTGCGCTCTTCTCCTGATACGTTGGACCTCAAGGTTCTCATTTGCACAGGTGCTGCCATGATGGTCGACGCCAACGAGGCTTTCCAAGCCGGCGCCTCCGACTATATCGTCAAACCCATCGATTTCGTCAAGCTGGGCGCGAAAGTAACGGCTCTGACTCGGAAAAAATAGCCGGTCCGTTCCCGACGTAAAACTCCGTTTTTTTGCCCCTGTAGCTCAGTTGGTCAGAGCAGCCTGCTCATAACGGGTTGGTCGCTGGTTCGAGCCCAGCCGGGGGCATTGCTTTAATTGTAATATCGGAAACCTCCCTTTCGGGGTTCGACCATGGCCGATAAAATCAAAGGCATCATTCTCGCGGGCGGCTCGGGCTCGCGCCTATACCCGGTGACGAGAGCGATCAGCAAGCAGCTCGTCCCCATCCACGACAAGCCGATGATTTATTATCCGCTTTCGACATTGATGCTTGCCGGGATACGCGATATCCTCATCATCACGACTCCGGAGCATCGGGCCGGATTTGAACGCCTTCTGGGGGATGGTTCCGTTTTGGGTCTGCAATTGAGTTACGCAGTCCAACCGAAGCCGAAAGGCCTGGCTCAGGCGTTCGTGATCGGACGCAAATTCGTCGGCAAGGATCGCGTGGCCCTGGTCTTGGGCGACAATATTTTTTACGGCCAGGGCCTGCCGGTCACGCTGCGCTCCGCGGCGGATCGGGAAACGGGCGCCACGGTCTTTGCCTACCAGGTGCGCGATCCTCAACGCTACGGCGTCGTCGAGTTCGACTCCGCCGGACGCGCCAAAAGCCTCGAGGAGAAACCGCTTAAGCCGCGCTCGAACCACGCAGTCACCGGCCTTTATTTCTATGACAACTCCGTTCTCGACATCGCGGCAAAGCTTAAGCCGTCCGCACGCGGTGAGCTCGAAATCACCGACGTCAATAAGGCCTACTTGGCCAAGAAGCAGCTCCACGTGGAGCGCTTGGGCCGCGGCATCGCGTGGCTGGACACCGGGACGCACGAAGCCCTTCTTCAGGCCTCGACATTCATCCAGGTCATTGAAGAACGCCAAGGCCTAAAAGTCGCTTGCCTCGAGGAAATCGCGTTCCTGTTGGGCTATATCGACAAAAAACGGCTTCTCCATTTGGCTGAGCCGCTGAAAAAAAGCGACTACGGCCAATACCTGCTGCGCGTTGTTGCCGAAGCCGACCTCCCTATGCCGAAATCATGATTCGCAACGAGGTTGTTTTTTACTTGCGGGAAAACATCCCGAAATTCCCCGTCGAGATTCTGCGCGAGCAGTTGGCTAAGGAAGGGGTTTCCGAACGCGACTTTCAACAAAGCCTGAGCGCAGCACTACGCTCGCCGATGGCACAAGAGCCGCCGAAGGATCCGCGCCACAAAGCCCTCAAGCTCTTGCTCGCGGCAGCCGCGCTGGTAATCGCCTTCATCGCCTTCTCCATGCTGCCGGGAAAACCTCAAAAGACTCGCGCTCCGGCGCTGAATGGAGACTCGGAGAGCGGGGAGTCCGGGTTCATCGGAGCCAACGGCTGGGTCGTTCGGCTACCGAAAGATTACATCGGGTCATCGGAATTTAAGGACTCGACAAAGACCATGCAAATCGTGCATTTCAGCAAGCGCGGCACCGATCCCACGAACTTTCTCAACGAGGGTTTATTCGGCCAAATGGGGATCATTCGGATGACCGTCTCCCCTAGCCAGTTCCCCGCCAATCAAACCGGCGTCGCCACGCTTTCGTCCCTCGTCTCTCGAAAAACAAGCGATCGTGGCGAAAAATTCACGAGCAAGCCGCTTCAGATCGGCTCTCTTTCCGGAATCCAAATCAATATCCAATCTCCGTTTCCGCGCGTTGAGGCCTATATTCTGGGCCAGCGCGATCTCTACTTCTTCTACGCCGGCCAAGAAGACGAGATCTGGCGTGACATCGTCTTAAGTCTCCGCGACGCCCGATCGGAAAACTAGTCTGCTTTAGACTCACCCACCAGGGTCGTGAGCCGGATGTATCGTTCGGAGGGGTGTCGTCGGTCGCGCCTTACGCTGCGACGGCGCGACCGATGCCAAGCGCGGGTCAATCCCGCGCGTCCCCGACGAACGATACATCCGGCTCACGGTCCCTGACCACCCCCCCCCCGTGGGGAATTAGGGAACCCCTTTTACAGGAGCTGACTCTGGCCCCCCCGGAGTAGTGAAGGTGCGGAAGGCGAGGAGGGTTACTGCATGTAGTAGGCGCTGCG
>JANPGH010000013.1:0-11928 GCA_031423795.1 Elusimicrobiota bacterium
GCCCAATAGTTCGCCGCTACGCGGCGGCGTTCGGGGGCGCAACGATTTTGTCCGTCCACTTCGTCCGCGCAAGGACGGGTCGCCGGAAGCGACCGGCCGCCTCCCGACGGAGTTGCGCGTTGCCGATTCGTCAGGGCTGTCGTCACCTCACCGCTCTTGCTTTAAATGGACTGCGGGGCTACACTTCGAATCGATGGCACTCTTCATAAATAAAAAGTCCGCTGCACTGTCGATATTTCTGGCGACTGTTGTTGCGACGGCTGCAATCGCTGCTAGCGACGCGTCCGCGATCGATGCGACGACGGCCCAACTAAACGGCCTTGGCAAAAAGATTCGGGGCCAATTACCCAAGATTCAGGCCCAGCAACAACCGAAGAATTGGATGGAAGCTCAAGCTATCATGGTTTCGGCATGGAGAAGTTTGCTTTCGAAGCTGCCCGAAACCAAAGACCAGTCCCAATTCTTTGAATCCGGCAACCATCAAGTTCTTTTCGAACAACTGCAAGGTAAATGGGGAACGTATAATTCTGACCGCTCGGCACCTGTCGTCAATACCAATGAGCTGGAGCTTCTCTGGCAGGCCTACCGAAAGGAAGGCTTTCCTCCGCTCCAAGCAACGACGCTTCTCGCCGCCAAAAGCCTTCCCGCGTTTTCGCATCTTTTAAGAGACGCAATCATGGGCAGCAAGAAAGCCCGCGCGGGGCTGCAGATCGAGGCGGGCATGCTCGAAAACGAGATCGTACATCAGGCGGAACAATCCCGAATCTATGAGGCGATGGAGAAGCTGCATCCGGGCTTATATCGTCGCGGCAGTGATTCAGACGCGCTCGACATCCAGGCCTCGAATGCCGCATCTATGAGAAAAGACGGCGCGGAGGTCGTGAAAAACGTGGCAGAGAAGTACGAGATGCCGTCAATTTTGTGCACGGCAAGCGACGAATTCATCATCCACTTCAAAAAACTCTATCAACGACGTGCGGCGGATTTAGCCACATTCAGCAAATATGGGGCCATTCAACGGCCGCGGAGCAGGCTCGACCAATCCATATTCGGCCCTCCGGGATGGAAACCGCCGGCTCAGGCTCGGCCGTCGATCGATTGCGAATGGACTCCCGCCAGCGCACTAACCATCGCAGGATGGAAGAATGACGCCGCGATTCTTCGACCGGCGGTGGCGCTGGCTGAAGATCCCGTGAAATATAACGCGTTGCGAAATAAATTGATCGTGGACTTGCGCTTCTATGAAATCTCGCCGGAAATGGTCTGCAAAGCCGTGAAGACCGCCGCGGCTGAACGCGGCTTTCGCGAAGAAGCAAAGTTTTTGACGGCCTGCCTCGACGTCCCCTAGCTATTGTTCCACCGGCGCCATATATGGAAAAATGCGCCGCGATGAAATCTTTGGACCTCTGCGTCGTCGGCGCCGGCTACGTGGGACTGGTGACCGGAGCCTGCCTGGCCGATATCGGCCACCGCGTCGTCTGCGTCGACTCTGATCCGAAGAAAATCAAGTCGCTCAAGTCGGGGAAGGTTCCCATTCACGAGCCGGGCCTCGACAAATTGTTCAAGCGCGTCGTGAAGTCCGGACGCCTCGCGTTTGTCGCGTCGATCGAAGAGGGCCTCAAGTACGACGGCCGACGTGCGGCCGTCGTGTTTATAGCCGTCGGCACGCCACCGCGTCCCGACGGCTCGGCCGACCTGTCGGCTATCGAAACGGTGGCTGAAACCGTGGCCAAGCATATGGACTCTTACACGGTGATCGTCGATAAATCGACGGTCCCCGTCGAGACCGGCGAATGGGTCTCGCGCACGGTCCAACGTTTTAACAAGTCAGGAACGGCCTACGACGTCGTCTCGAACCCCGAGTTTTTAAGCGAAGGCTCCGCGGTCAAAGATTTCCTCCATCCGGACCGTGTGGTCTTGGGAGTGTCATCGAAACGCGCCGAGGCATTGATGCGCCAAGTGTACGCACCTCTCAAGGCGACGATCCTGGTCACCGACGTGAAAAGTGCGGAGCTGATCAAGCATGCGTCGAATTCATTCCTCGCGACGAAAATTTCCTATATCAACGCCGTCTCGGCGCTTTGCGAAAAAGTGGGCGCCGACGTGAAGATGGTCGCGCAAGGGATGGGCCTCGACCGCCGCATCGGCCCCATGTTCCTCAACCCCGGAATCGGCTTCGGTGGATTCTGCTTCCCCAAGGACCTCGAGGCGTTTTATTGGATCAGTAAGCAGAAGGGTTATGACTTTCAGCTCCTCAAGTCGGTGCAGGAGATCAACGACCACCAAAAAGGCTGGGTCGCGCGAAAAATCGAGGAACGCTTATGGAATCTCGAGGGCAAGACCGTCGCCATCTTAGGTTTGGCTTTTAAGCCAAACACCGACGACATGCGCTTTGCGCCGTCGATTGACGTGGTCGGGCAGCTCAAAAGTCGCGGCGTGAGAATCCGCGCCTACGATCCGGTCGCGATGGAACGCGCCAAGGCGCTGCCACAATTCGAGGGAGTCAAATTCGCCGAGAACGAATATGATGCCCTCAAGGGCGCCGACGCGCTCGCGGTCGTGACCGAGTGGCCCCAGTTCAAGGATCTCGACCTCAAGCGCGCCAAGAAATTAATGCGCACCGCCGTTATCCTCGACGGCCGAAACGTATTTGATCCTGAAGTCGCGCGCAAATATGGGTTCGACTACGCCGGGGTCGGTCGCCCGTGAAACGCATCCTGATCACCGGCGGCGCCGGCTTCTTGGGGTCGCATTTATGCGAGCACTACCTCAAAAAGGGTTGCTCGGTGATTGCGGTGGACAACCTGCTGACGGGGAGCCTCTCCAATCTTGAGGCGTTTTTATCCCATCCCCGCTTCTCTTTCATCAAAATGGACGTGACCAATTATCTGCACGTGCCCGGAAAGCTCGACCTGGTAATGCACTTCGCCAGCCCCGCCTCACCCGTCGACTACGCACGCTGGCCGATCCCGACGCTAAAGGTCGGCGCGCTGGGCACGCATAAGGCCCTGGGCCTGGCCAAGGACAAAGGCGCGGTATTCGCGCTGGCTTCGACCTCAGAAGTATACGGCGATCCCGAGGTCAATCCGCAGCCGGAATCCTATTGGGGCAACGTCAATCCCATCGGCCCGCGCGGCGTCTACGACGAGGCCAAGCGCTTCGCCGAGGCAATGACTATGGCTTACCACCGTTCCCATAAGATGCCGGTGAAAATCGTGCGCATATTCAACACCTATGGTCCGCGCATGCGTCGCAACGACGGCCGCGCCGTGCCCAACTTCATCACGCAAGCGTTAGCCGGAAAACCGATCACCGTGTACGGCAATGGCTCGCAAACCCGGAGCCTCACCTACGTCTCGGACCTCGTCGACGGCATCGACCGCCTCGTCCACTCCAAGATCACCGGCCCCGTCAACATCGGGAATCCTCGGGAAATGACCTTGATCGAGATCGCCGAAAATATTAAGCGCCTGGCCAAATCCCGCTCTAAAATCGTTTTTAAGCCTCTGCCCGTGGACGACCCGAAGGTCCGCCGCCCGGACATCACGCTGGCTCGCCGCGCGCTGAAATGGTCGCCGAAAGTCTCCCTCGAGGAAGGCCTGCCGCGAACGATCGAGTGGTTCCGTCAAACCGCCTGAATCCCTCCCTGTCCGTCGTTATCGCCTGCCACAATGAGGAAGGAAATATCGCGCACTACGACCGCGAGCTTTTCCCTATCCTAGACAGTCTCGGGGTTACATGGGAAGTGATAATCGTCGACGATGGCTCCTTTGATGAAACGAAGCTCGTTGCTAGCGCTCTCGCCAAGTCGAGGCCCAATGTCTCGGTGGTGTCGCTGGCGTCAAATCAAGGCCTGGGTGCAGCGCTGCGCGCGGGATTTTCCCCCGCCAACGGCCAATGGATCGCGACCTTGGACGCGGATCTCACCTTCCGGCCGAGCTATTTGAAAGACATGCTTGCGGCAGCGACTGGCGCCGACGTGAGTCTCGTGGCGGGCTCGCCGTATCTGCGCGCCGGCGACATGCGCGGCGTGCCGTGGGTTCGACGCCTTCCCAGCATGATGATGAATGCCCTTTACCGCGGCCTCTTCGGAATGCGGCTGACCTCATATACCCCAATTTTTCGCCTTTACCGCGCCGCGGCGCTGCGCCGGTTGGCGCTACAAAGCGAGGGCTTTGAAATCAACGCCGAGATCGCCGCTTGCGCGCTTGCCGCTGGCTGGAAGATCGCCGAGGTGCCCGTTCCGCTCGAAACGCGCTCGTCGGGCATCTCGAAGCTTCGCCGTGGGCGCGAACTAAACCGTCACTTACGACTGATCGCGCGATTATTGTCCCCCTGAGAATTGAGCGCTTTTGGTTTTGCTAGCATGGAATTAACATGAGCATTCCCGGCAATCCTGAAAGACCTCTTTGTGTTGCGATTATCGGCTCCGGCCCCTCCGGATTCTACGCCGCCGACGCACTGCTCAAGACGGCCGGACTGACCGTTCGCATCGATATTTTCGACCGCCTGCCCACCCCGTTTGGCCTGGTGCGCGGAGGCGTGGCGCCCGACCACCAGAAAATCAAGGCGGTGATCGCGGTTTATGAGAAGGCAGCACTCGACCCGCGCATACGGTTTTTCGGCAACGTGAAGCTCGGCCGCGACGTTTCCGTCGAGGATTTGCGCGCGCGCTACGACCAGATCGTCTACGCGGTCGGCTGCGAAAGCGACAAGCACATGGGCATCCCGGGAGAAGAACTCGCCGGATCGTATTCCGCGACCGACTTCGTAGGCTGGTACAACGGCCACCCCGATCACCGTCATCACCAGTTCGATTTGTCCTGCGAGGCCGCGGCCGTGGTCGGTGTGGGCAACGTGGCCATGGACGTCACGCGCATCCTCGCCCAAGATCCCGAAATTTTGGCCAAAACCGACATCGCGGCGCACGCGCTGGACGCCGTGCGCCAAAGCCACGTCAAGCGCATTTACCTTCTCGGTCGCCGCGGCCCCGTGCAAGCCGCCTTCTCGCCCAAAGAAATCGAGGAAATCGGCGAGATCTCGCGCGCAAGCCTGGTAGTTTCAAAGGAAGAATTGATTCTCGATGAGATATCGAAGGCGGGATTGTCAGATCCCGAGGCAAAAAAGAATTACGACTACTTGACCCAGGTCGCCGCTCGGCCGCCCGCCGACAAGGACCGCCAGATCTCCGCGCGCTTCTGCGTCTCACCGGTCGAATTGCTCGGCAAAGGCGGCAAGGTGGCCGCGCTCAAGCTCGAACGCAACAGGCTCGAGCCCGACGGGAAAGGCGGCGTGAAAGCCAAGGGCACGGGGACATTCGAGACGTTGGACGGGGTAGGCTTGGTCTTTCGCTCGGTCGGCTATCGCGGCGTCCCCATTCCTGGCGTACCATTCGACGAAAAGTTAGGCCATATAACCAACGAGGCGGGCCGCGTCGTGGTTGGCGAGTACGTCGTCGGCTGGGCCAAGCGCGGCCCGTCCGGATTGATCGGCACGAACCGCGCCGATTCCGTCGCCACCGTGACGAACATGCTCACTGACCTGAAAGCCGGCACGCTACGACCCGGAACTGTCGACCCCGCGCCTGACTCAGTGCCGAAGCTTCTGCAGTCCAAGGGTGTTAAGCCGGTTAGCTTCGCTCAGTGGAAGGCCCTCGATAAACTCGAACTCGCCAATGGCGCCAAAAAAGGCAAGATCCGCGAGAAATTTACCCGCATCGAGGAGATGATCGCCTCACTGTCCTAAAGGTTTATCGAGAACCGACTAACTCCTGGAACCGACGTTCCTAGGAACAGGGACGCCAGCTCCGCCAGTGAGGCACGCCGCGCCGGCTCGACGGCCTCGTAGTCGCGATGGACGCGCTCACGTATCGCCGCCAGCGCCCATGCGTGTTCGCGTCCCCCGGTGACATACACGCGCCAGCCGTCGCAGCGACGCTCACGCAACTCTACAACTCCGATATCCTCCAATCGGAGCAGAGCTCGCGTAAACGCGTCGCCGTCCTCTCCGGGCAGGCCGACTTCAGACAATCGCGGGGTCGCGAGGTCGCCGATTGCTAGCAAGGCCAATTCCGCGTCGCGATTTTCCCGCTCCTCTCCGGGAAACGACGCGATATGGAAAGCATAGGCGCGTGAAACGTCGTCGCGTTGCGCCGGCTCCAGACTGAATATCTCCGCGCGGAGCTTTTCCAAGGGAAGCTGAGCCCACCTACGCGCCCGCCGCTCCGAGAGGATTTGGAGAATAACCCAGCACGCGGCCGGCTGGCCGTCGCGACCGGCGCGGCCGACTTGCTGCAGGTATTCTTCAAGCGATGCCGGCAAACCGATATGGACGACAAAGCGTACGTCGGCCCGGTCCACCCCCATCCCGAACGCCCGCGTCGCAAATAAAAGTCCGCGCCGTCCCGACAGGAAGTCGTCGGCCGCGCGGCGCTTGGCCGTGCTCCACTGTTCGACGTCAACGCCGGCCGGAGGTCGTCCGGTATAAGCGGCGGCGTCCATTCCTTCCGTTATAATCATCTCCTCGGCCAAGGTCGCGGCACCCAAGGGCCCGTCCACGCGCGGACAAAACACCAACCCGGGCCCGAATCGCCCTTTTTCAATAACATGCGTCAGTAATTCGCGCAGACGCTCCTGGTGGTCCGGCGCCCGGCTCGTCCAAGCGCGAAACGATAGGTTCGTACGCGGCGAACCCGCCCGCACTCGCGCGGGTTCACGCAAGCCGAGCACGCGCTCGGACTCGGCCTGTACGGCCGCAGAAGTTGCCGCCGATACCGCGGCCAACGCGGGTTCCTGTCCCGAAGACGCCGCCCAAAGCCTCAATCTCGCGCCCAACGCGCGATAGGCCGGACGCCAGTCATGCCCGCGGCGTGCGGCGCAATGAGCCTCGTCGACGGCGACGAAGGACACGCCGCGCGCCTCGGCCGCTCCGCGCAGAGCCGCGCGAAATGCGCCCATATCTAAGCGCTCCGGCGCCACTAACGCGAAACGCAGCCCCCCGGCCTCCAATTCGACCAGCGCCCGAGAGGTGGACTCGGGATCGTCCCCCGTCATCAAGCCGACGGGTCCGACGCCCACGTTGGCCAGGCGCCGAGCCTGATCGCGCAAAAGCGCGCGCAATGGTGCGACGATCAGCGCGGTTCCCGGAGACAAGAGCCCCGCGAGATGGAACACCAACGACTTGCCCGCTCCAGTAGGCATGGTGAGTGACAGGTCTCGTCCCGCGAGGAGCGTTGCTATCCCTTCAGCCTGCCCCGGCCGCAACGTTCCGACGCCAAAGAACCGCCGCGCCAGCCTCGATAGCGCCGCATCGTCGCGGATAAACGCACCGAGAACGAACGCCGGCGCGAAAGTATCGCCTCCGTTTTCCCCGCCGGTGATCCATACCGTTGGCTTACCCGCGCGCCCTTCTCCGGCCCAGGACACAAACAGCGGCTCGCCATCGCCTAGCGTTTCTTCTGGGTAGATCCGGCCCAAATCCGCGAGCAATTCACTTAAATCAACGCGGGCTTTCTCGTAAAGCCATAATGCTTCGTCGCTCGTAAACGCCTTCGTCCGCGCCAAATCGCCGTCGATGCGCGAAGGGACACCGCTTCCGGAAAGCAACGATGCGACTTGGAGACGATGAATCGCTCCGGCGCCGGCGACGATTTTATTCGGAAGACGGCGCCGCAGTTCGGATTCCAGATCCGGCCCCAGCGGTATCAGCGGGGCGCGGTTTAAAAGGCTCCACGCCAATGCGCTAACTCCCGCGATATTCTCCGGCGGATCCCTGAGCGTCAGCGTCCAACGCGCCCAGAGCGCGGCCCGGGCGTCCGCGGCCGACCTGCGCACGGCCTCGGCGGTCGCCCCGGCCGAAGCGATGGCGATCTCCACGTCCTCATACGCGCATCGGCGAAATTAAGTTCCACTCGCCAGCAAGACGCGCTAGAATCTTCTGGTCATGTTTTTCCCACTGATATACTGGGTCTTTATGCCGCTGTTCTTCGGCTGGCTGGTCGTGCGCTGGCTCAAAAAACACGCGCCATCGACGATCACACCGGAGATGCGCGCTTTCTTCGAACGTCTGCCGATTGAACGCAAGTGGTTCCGTGCGGCGCGCCGTAACGGCCGCGATCTTATACTGCTCGGCGATTTTGAAAAACAAATGGAAGCCGTCGACGCGGCTTACGCGGCCAAGGAGCACGCCCAGGACGCGGGCGATAAAGCCGAATTCCTTGTTTTCAACGACAAGGCAGAGCTGCTTGAGCAAGTTGACTCGTAACACCCCCCCCCGGCAACCGTCCTAGGCCCATTGCCGCCGCAAATCTACCCAAAAGTCTCATGCGGCAAACGCCGGGCCATGCTTCCCTATATCTATGCCAATATTCACCCTCGGAATTCTCACGCTTATTTCCTGCTCACCGGTTTTCGCCGTCTCGGGGTCGCGCTCAACGACGCGGCTAGAAACGCTTCGACACGTCTCCCGCGAACTTGCCGTATCCCCCACCACGACCACTGGCTTCCGTGTCCCGTCGACGCTGACGGATATGGTTGTACCAGACATGCGCGTCGTCACGCATGAGTTGACTGAGCCTTTGGATCGATTGCGCAAAGAAAGCGATATCTTCACTTATATCACGATTTATGGTTCTGCGCGCATAAAGTCGCCGCGCGAAGCAAAGCTCCGGTTCGATGCCGCTCAACAAACTTATGACCTGCACCCCGGCGATGTAAACAGCCAAGCCCTCAAAGATGCGCGGATGGGCGTCGTGATGTCAAAATATTACAAGCTCGCTCGGGAATTTTCCGAAATGATCGCACGGGAGGGCGAGGGAAAAATCGCCGTCGTCACCGGCGGCGGCCCGGGCATCATGGAGGCGGCAAACCTCGGCATGCACAGCGCCCGCGGTCCCAGCATCGGCTACAACATTACCCTCCCCCATGAACAAAGCGGGAATCCGTACGTCAACCCCGGTCTTTCTTACACTTTTGATCATTTCCATACTCGCAAATTGGCCTTGCGACACGGCGCTATGGCCCTGGTCGCGTTTCCCGGCGGCTTTGGAACACTTGACGAAATTTTTGAAGCCATGACCTTAATACAAAATCAAAAAATACCCCCCGTCCCCGTCATTTTTTTAGGTTATGAATCTTTTTGGTCCAAAATCGTCAATTTCTCGGAGCTAGCGCGGCACGGGGTGATCTCACAATCAGATCTCCGCCTTTTCACCGGTTGTGAAACTGCCAAGGAAGCTTGGGCCGCTATACGAGCCGCTTGGGACAAGATCAAATGACATCAGCGCGGCCGGCAAGACGATAGCCGCACGCTGAGGCCGCCGTTTAAGGTCGATAGTCCCTCGTCGAAGGACAGGCCCGTAGCACGGGTCAAACGTGGATCTCCGCTCAATATCGTCGTCGTCCACTCCGGACCCAAGCCGCGGACGACGTTGCCCAATTGGGCATACAGGTCGCGCAAGTCTTTGCCTTCGCCCACGCGCACGCCATAAGGCGGATTGGTCACGATGAATCCGGGGCCGGGCGGAGGCCCAACCGCCGACAGCGCACGCACAGAAAATTCGATGCGCTCGGACACTCCGGCGCGCTCGGCGTTAGCGCGGGCCGCCCTGATCGCGCCTTCGTCGCGGTCGGAAGCTAGAATTTTCGGATAGGGTGCCATTGGGAAGTGGCGCACGGCCGCCTTCGTCCATTCCCAATCGCCATGGTCGAATCCCGGCCAATCCATGAAGGCAAAACGCCGGTCCCGGCCCGGGGCAAGCCCCTCCGCCATCAAGGCTGCTTCGATGGCGATAGTACCAGAACCGCAAAGCGGGTCCAGAAAGGTCGACTTTTTGTCCCAACCCGAAGCAATCAAGAGTGCTGCGGCCAAAGTTTCCTTCAAAGGCGCCTTGGCCGATGCCAAACGATAACCGCGACGATGCAGCGGCTCGCCCGAAGAATCGATATCGACGGTGAAAACATCTTGGGTCGCTTGAATGAGAATCAATGGCGCGGAATCTTCCGAGGAGGCCTTCACTTCGGCTTTCAGACGTGCGCTCAATGCCTCGCCCGCGCGTTGGGCGATGGCCGCCTCGTGATTAAGCTTAGATTTCGCGCATTTTACCCGAAAGCGCACTGTGCGTCCGGGACTGACGAATCGTTCCCAAGCAAGACGGCTCGTCTCGGCCTTGAACTCCGGAAATGTCGTCGCCTTGAATGTCCCCAACCGAACGATCACCCGATCGGCGCAACGCAAATGCAGGTTAGCCTTCAGCACCACATTCTTTCCCGCATCGAAAGCGACGTATCCGGGATAATCGTCGGGAGCGGTAAATATTTTCGGGCGCCGCAGGCCCAGTTCGGTCAACTCGACGGCGAGAAGCGGCTCGAGCCCCGGCGCGCCGACGGCGAAATACTCTTCCACTGGCTACTCGAGGGGCAAGACCCGGCCCGTGATCATGCGGTCGCCTTCGTAATGAAATTGGCCGCGAAAGGGTTTTTGTTCCAGCATCCACGGCATCCAATGCCGATCGTCGGTCCACATGCGCTCATACGGAATGGCCGCAAGCTGCGTCCAAAAAGGGTCTGCCTCCGGGGTCGAGATTAGCGTTCCTTCGGCGCCGCTGGCGGTGAACACCGAGCAATGCAAAGCGTAACCGTCGACGAACTGGAAACACAGCTCGCCCGCGGCCTTAAGCCCCGTCGGCGTTATCCCGACTTCCTCTTGGGTTTCTCGCCGCGCGGCGTTATGTGCGCTCTCGCCTTTTTCGATGCGCCCGCCGGGCCCGTTGATCTTGCCCGCTCCCAACCCACGCTTCTTGTGGATCAGAAGAATGCGCCCGTCTTGAATGATGAAGCACAACGCCGCGCATTCTGTCGGCGTCCAAGATGACCAGTCGGGCTCATTCACTCTATTGCGCCGGCCAACAGTTTAAATTTGTGCCCGTCGGCATCACCCGGGGTTTAGATAAGTCCTCGATGCGCACCGGGTAGGCGATCACGGACGGCGATTCGTCCCAGCCCGTAATCGTCGCGAGCTGCTTTGCGACGCAATGTGCGTCGCGAATGTTGCGACCGCCACATAGATCGCGTGCCATACCGTTTTTTAGCTGCTCATAGGCCGCCTCGCAATCTGGGGGCTGAGTCGAACCACTATGAATTTCGGCTTTTATTTTTTCCCAGCAGGGCTTTCCTTCTTTCGGAATCGAGCATGGCCCGTGATAGACCCGGTCATAACGTAAGGCGACGGACGCGGTGGCGGACTTTGGAAAGTCGATTTCGCCATAGGCCGAGTCCGCGAATATTTTCTCGCCGGTCACTCCCCTGAACACCGCGAATGCAACTCCGCTGTCGACGCCGTCATCCCCATCAAAAAAGACGAACTCGCCTTTGACGCCTTTGAAATACCCGGACCAACCCCCGGCTCCTTGCGCCGGGATGACTTTTTCCCTCGGGGCGAGGTCGCGTCCGCAAGGAGGCTTGTCCCCCGAGAACGCGGCGATCGACAGCTGCTCGGCGCCCTTCTCGCGGAGATCGATCTCCTTGATCATGAATCGGGGAAAATAAAAGCACGAGACTCGTCCTGACTGGCCATCCGTCACAGCCGTCGACGAGATCGAGACGCGCCGAACCTCGGTCGGCGAATCGAATCCCGCCGCGGCATGGACCGGCGTCGACGCGGTCGCCAGGCCGAGCGTACACAAGAGCGTCAAACGCCATTTGGTGTTCACCTGTTGAGTATAAAAAATTCGTGTCTCTTTAGCCGAGGGGAAAAGTTGACGGCGTAAACAGCGTGGGACGGGATGGATTACCCTGGCGGTGGTAGAGGTAGGCGCGCTGCAGGGCCGGCAAGGGATTCTCACCGCGCAGCTTGAACGTGTGAAGCAAGCTTGTCAGAACGGATTGCGCCTGAGCTCCCTTCTGCGTTCGATTTTGAAACGAACGGTTGCGG
>JANPGH010000014.1:0-46538 GCA_031423795.1 Elusimicrobiota bacterium
CCGATCTCCCGCATCTCAAGCGGCTCATACATCCGCCACTTCAAAGGCTCAGGCAGAATCAAAGACTTCTCTGGGCCTGCGTGAAGGCGTCCGAGCTGTCCTGGCCTTAGATGGTACTATTACTTATGCGTATATCAGTAGAGCGGTCGCCGCTCAAGTGATGAAGTAGCCTGGCTAGCACTTCCTTCCCGACGCCGGTCTCACCTGTGATCAGGACGGGGCAATCGGAAGCAGCGTAACGGGCGGCGAATTCTCGAGCAGCCAGAATCCCGCCGCTGGTTCCGATCATAGGAGGAGCGGTGCCATTTGCGGCCTGCAATATTTTCGCGATCGAGGCACTCTGCCTCTCTTCGAGCACGCGAGTCATCAGGCCTAAAGCCCGGCTGATGGACGTACCGGCTTGCGGATAAAAACCGGTATCGTGGAGAAGTTGCAATTGACGCGCGACAGGAATCGCCTTCCCCAGATCTAATTTCAGGTCGTCGGGAGTATCTTCGGAACGCACCGGGGATAAAGTCGGGAAGTGGGTCAAAGCCTCATCCGATTCCTTTTCTGCCGCGTTCGCCGCCGAGTCGAGCCGATCCAACAAGATGCGTTGACCCTGCGGTCCGTTCGGAATCCTGGAGAACTCCGCGGCGTCTCCCTCTTCACTGATCAGGGCTTGGACGAATGGACTCACGACGGCCAGCACATCCAGATTTGGATGTGCCGGATCGACCGCCGCCAGGAAACGATACCGCTTAGCGCCCTCGAGACCGGAGCCCGCGGCCCAAACACCGATCGCGCGCATAGCGCCCTGCCATTGCGGCGTGACCACCATCGGATCGAACGTCCTCGAAAAACCAGCCCCGCCGACCGCGTAAGCCTCTACAACTGCGGTGATCAGCAGAAAAAGTGATGTCGCGAATTTCATCGGACATCTAGTATGCCAACACGCGGGTCTCATCGAACAGGGTCGAAAGTCCCTTAAAGTCTAGGCCCTATTACCGGCGTCTCCACAAACCGATTCAGTTCAGCGTCTGGCGGAATCGCCGGCCGGCCCAGAAGACGGCGGCAGCCCCGATGGCCGCCAAACCGAGGAGGTTGGGCAAGAGCAGGCCGATATCGCCGCCCTTGAGCATCAGGTGGCGGATCATGATTACCAGGTAGCGGATGGGATCAAGATAAGTGATCAGTTTGACCACGTATGGCATATTCTCGACAGGATACACGACGCCGGACAGCTGAATCGCGGGGAATAAGATCAAAAAGGTTCCCAGCTGCGCCTGTTGCGCGCTTTTCGTGTAGGACGATATAAGGAAACCCAACGACACCGACGTGCTGACGAAGACAAGCGAGACAAGAAATATTTCCCATAACGGTCCGCGGATCGGAACGCCCATCGCCCAGGATACGGCCAAGACCAGAGGCACGTCGCACATCCCCAGAATCGCGAAGGGAACGGTTTTCCCGATGAGGACTTCCCATGGCGACACCGGAGCCGCGAGTAGGGTCTCGAGAGTCCCGACCTCGCGCTCGCGCGTCATCGACATACTGGTTAAGGTCAACGTGGCCAGACACAGCAGCAAGCATAGCGTCCCCGGAACCAAATAGGTGGCGGTGTCGTTGGCCGGGTTGTACAAGGTGCGCACCGAGAAGGAAAACGAGTCCGCCCCGGGATCGCCGCGGGCGCGCAATTGGGATTGAAGTATCGCCTGCACGTATTGCTCGACACCGCGGGCACGCCCGGCGTTCGTCGCGTCCAGAAGCAATTGGTAGACAGCGGAACCACGGCCGACCGCCTTTTCCGCGCCGATCGCGGGCGCGATCAAGACAGCTTCCGCCCGGCCCGAACGTAGCCAATCCACCGGCGTGCCGACGCCGGGTGCCACCCGCGTGAACCAACGACTCGAATAAAAACGTTCCGCTAATTCACGAGTGAAAACGTCGCTCGGCGGGGCCACAACGGCTAAGTGTATGTTGCGGATTTCGGAGGAGAGCGCATATCCGAACATCAACAATTGGACGATGGGCATAATCACCAGCATCCCGCGCATACGCTTGTCGCGTAGCGCTTGGGATAGCTCCTTGCGTATAAATCCGACGATGGTCGGATTGATCATGGCTCTAAGTCCATCTTGAATTTGCGCAGCGCGAACGCGACGAACACGATCGACAGCACTGTTAGCGCACCGAAAGGTTCGGCGAGCATCGCCAGCGTCGGCGCCTTCAGGAACAGCGCCCGGGCGATCGTCATGTACCAGCGCGCCGGCAGTATCGTCGTCAGGTAGCGAAAAAACGGAGACATGCTTTCGACCGGATAGATGAAGCCGGACAATAGCTGGATCGGCAGCATGCCGGTGTTCATCGCCAGCTGAAACGCCAGCTGCTGCTGGCGCGTGACCACTGAAATTACCAGGCCCTGGGCCATCGTCGCCGCCAAGAACAACCCGGTCGCGAGCAAAAACACCAGATGATTGCCCTGGAATGGGACTCCAAATACGCCCCGCGCCAGGCCGTACACCAGCGCCACGCCGACCAGCGACAGCACCAAGTAAGGGCCGATTTTTCCCAGGATGATCTCGAGCGGCCGCACCGGCGTCGACATCAACAGCTCCATCGAGCCGTTTTCCCACTCCCGCGCGACGGTCAGGGCCGTCAGCAGTGACGAGATCAGGCCGACGATGATCACGAAAATCCCCGGCACGATAAACCAACGGGAGTTGAGCTCAGGATTGAAGAGAAACCGGGCACGGATTGTTGCCCTCGGCGACGTTGCGCCGATCAGCCGCGCCTGCGCCGCCTTTTGAATGCCGCCCAAGTACCCGGCGACAGTCCCCGCGTAGGCATTATCGGCGCCGTCAAGCAGGATTTGGCCCGACACCGGCCGGCCCGCGCGCAGATTACGTTCGAATTGGGCGGGAATGATCAACGCGGCCTTGCCGCGCTCAGCGCCCAGCGCGAGTACCGCATCTGCTTCAGAGGCCGCTGGCCGGGTACGGAAATATCCCGACGCGTCGAAGAGCTGGACCAGCTCGCGCGAGGCGCGCGTGTGGTCGGCGTCAGCCACCAGCAGGCCCACATCACGGACGTTCAAATCGATGACAAATCCGAAGAAGAACACGAAAATAACCGGCAAGCCCAGGGACGCCGCGAGGGTCACCGGGTCGCGCATGATGTGATGGAGCTCCTTGCGCGCAATCGACAAGGCGCGACTGAGCACGAAGCCTCCTTTCATCGGTCCTTTCCTTCGACCAAGCGTATGAACACGTCCTCAAGCGACGGCGCAATCTCGCGCACCTCGACATGGGCGCCCAAATCCCGGACCAGGCGGCCAAAACCCGCGGCATCGCGCGCGCTCACGTGGTAGTGAAGTCCGTACGTCTTGACCTCTCTCACGCTGGCGTCGGAGCGCACGCGCTCCATCGTCGCACGCGACGACTCCGCGGCGGGGGTCAACTCATATAGTTTCTCCGGAAACGTGGATTTCTTGAGGCCTTCCGGAGAATCCAACGCAATCAGTTTGCCCGCGCGCATCAGCGCGATCCGCCCGCATTGCTCGGCTTCGTCCATGTAATGGGTGGTGACGAAGACGGTTTTCCCGGAATCGGCGATGCGGCGGATCAGGCGCCAAAACCTCGCGCGAGCGGCGGGGGCGACACCCGCGGTGGGCTCGTCTAAAAATACGATCTCCGGGTCATGGAGCATAGCGGCTGCCAGCGATAATTCCTGGCGAAATCCACCGGCCAGGTCCCGGACCATCGTCGACTCAGCCTGGTCGAAGCCGACGAGGCCGAAAAGCTCTTTTTTGCGTTGGCGCAGCTTTGCGTCGGGTATTTTGCGCAGCGCCGCGGTGAACGCAAGATTCTCAGCCACGGTCAGGTCGTCGTATAAAGTGAAGCGCTGCGACATATAACCCACGCGCAGCTTGATCGGCGTCAGCCCGTGGCTGGCGTCATGGCCGGCCACGACGACGCGTCCGGAGGTCGGCTTGAGAAGTCCGCACAACGCGCGTATCGTTGTCGTCTTGCCGGCGCCGTTGGCGCCAAGGAAACCGAAAATTTCCCCGGAAGCGACCTCGAAGCTGACCTCGGCGACCGCGGTAAAATCCCCAAAGCGCACCGTCAGACGATCGGCGATGACCGCCGGACTCGTCATTTGGCCGCTGTCTCGCGCTTCAAAAATAACTCGTCGAAATTCGCGACGCCGGCTTCGCGCAACACCGCGCGCGGAGCACCTTCCGCCAAGGTTCTTCCGCCGTCGATGAGGTGCACCCGCGCGCAGCGTTCAGCCTCGTCCATGTAGGCGGTCGAAACCACGACGGTGGTTTTGCCTTCCTCGATAATCCGGTAAAGCAGGTCCCAAAACTCGCGCCGGCTGATGGGATCGACGCCGTTGGTCGGCTCGTCGAGCAAAAGCACGTTTGGCGACTGCAGCAACGCGCACATAAGCCCGAGCTTTTTATACATTCCGCCGGAAAGTTGCCCCGCCGGGCGCTCGACGAATTTCTCGAGGCGCGTGATCGAGAGCAGTTCCTGCCGCCGACGTGCGTAAACGTCGGCGGGCAGCCGATACAGATCGCGGAAAAAATCCAGATGTTCGCTGACGGAGAGGTCCGCGTACAGGCTTTGCCTCTGCGGCATGTAGGCCATTCCGGGACGAATCTCGTCGAACGCGACCGGGGATCCTCCGCGGTGAAAGCTGACGCGGCCCGCGTCCGGACGCAGCAGGCCGATAAGCATGCGCATCGTCGTGGTTTTGCCGGCACCGTCGGGGCCGATCAAGCCGTGCAACAGACCTGGCTCTATCTTCAGATTAAGACGGTCCAAGGCCTGCGTCGGACCCAGTTTTTTCGAGAGCCCGGTGACGTCGATGCCGATCCCTTCCATGAAATCAGTGGGGCAAGTCGATTTCGATGGGCATTCCCGGCTTCAAGACCCGGTCGGCATTGTCGAGCAACACCTTCACTCCGTAGACCAAGCGCGTGCGTTCCTCACGCGTCTGAACATTTTTCGGTGTGAACTCGGCTTCGGACCGAATGAAGGCAACCGTGCCGCGACGCACGCCGTCCTTAGATTCCGGAAGATAGGCGCGCACGTCTTGTCCCGGCTTGATTTGGTGCAGCATCGTCTGGGGCACGTAGGCATACGCATAGACTTGGTCCAGATCGGCCAGCGTCATCAGCTTCAACCCCGGCGCCGCCCACTCCCCCGGCTCGTGCAGGCGGGCCAAGACCGTGCCGTTGATCGGCGACGCGATCCGACACCATGCAACCGACAACGCTGTGGCGTCGCGGCGATTGCGATCGCGGTCGAAGACCTCGAACGGGGTTGATCCTTCCTTATTAAGGCGCTCAGAGCGCGAGAAATCACGCGCGGCGATGTCGGCGGCCAATTTCAAGTCCTCGCAGCCGAGTTCGACCAGAGTTTGGCCGGCCTTGACTTCGGTGCCTTCGTGCACTGTCACGGTTAAGATTTGCGAGGAAACGCGCGCGGAGACGTCCACGTCGGTGGCTTCGACCGTGCCCGCGTAACGAAATTCTCCCGAGTTCTTCAGCCGCCACGCGATGACGGCAATCACGACCACGGCGACGGCGATCAACGGTTTTTTATACTTCTTCATACATTATCCTTGAGCACGGAGCTCAGCTAAAACGGCGAGCTGAATTAAAATTTGAGCGCGGGTCTGCGCCGCGTTAACCTTGGACTGTAGCGCGGACAAATCGTAGGTCTGCACATCGAGATAACTGGAACGGCCGGCTTTGTACGACAGATACGAAAGCCGCGCCAACTCTTCGGAGCCGCTCACGGACTCAACGTCCAGCGCAGCCTGATCGCGCAAGGCGGCGAGTGCTGCCTTGGCCTTGTCCCAATCGCGCGCAAGGCCATCGGCGGCGAATGCTTTGCGCGCCTCTGCGGCACGAGCCAAATGTTCTTGCGATCGCGACAATCGGGACGTCTGATGCATGTCGAAAATTGGCAGGCTCGCCGTGAGACCGACCGATTTCTGGGTCACGTATTCGAGGACCGGGCCGTTGGGATATTGGTAAAAAATCGACCCCGTGAGTTGCACCTTCGGCCACAATCCCGCCGCCGCGGCGCCGGCGGCCATGCGCAGGCTTTCGGCTTGACGGGCGTAGGAGGCCACCGCGGGGTGATCCGGGGCGGGGCCGGAAGAGGATTCCACCGCCGCCAAGGAAGCAGGGGTGTCGGTTATCGGGTCGAACTCAACGAAAACCGAGGCGGGAGGCAGGCCGCGGGGCAGCGGCGTCGAAACGCGGATGTCGAGGGGCCGGGCAACGTCTAGATCCGGCCCAAGTCCGGTCTGGAAAAATAGCGCGCGCAACGCGCCCGCCAAATCCGATTGAGCCGAATAAAAATCCTTTCTGCGTTGAATGTCTTCTTGATGCGACCCCAACGCGTCAAGCCTGCTTGCCGCTCCCGCCTCCAGACGCTTGCGCACGTCAGAATATCGAGCGTCTGCCAACGCCACGGAATCGGCGAGCAGCCGGACCTTCTCCCGTGCCAATTGCACTTGAACGTAGGCCATGCGGGCCGCTTGTGTCGCCAGGATCCCGGCCAGGCGTTGCGTCTCCTCGCGCGAACGGGCACCCGCCTTTTGCGATTTCCACGTTCGGTACAGTCCCCCCTCGTCCCACAGCGTCCACGTCAACGCGGGCCCGATCGAAGTCGCGCGATGATCGCCGAACGGGCGCGGCGGGGTTCCCGGGGATACGGAAAACGCGGGGACCTGGCTTTGGTATCGATAGTAACCGTCGAGCGACAGGCGTGGGATAAGGGCGGCGAATTGCGCGTCCGACACGTCACGGGTCGACGCGGCGTCTTCGACGGCGGCCTTGACGTCGAGTGCGTGGCCGCGCGCAGCTTCTTCCGCTTGGATCATTGTCAGGCTAAACACCGGAGCCGCGGCGTGGGCCGGAGCAACCAAAATCAACGCCAACAAAAAACTCATCGCGCCCCCTTCTTTTGCGGCGCGAGTGCTGCCAGCACCATGTCCACGCGGGCCTCGATCATGCGGTCCGACAGGACTATCTCGCCAAATTCCTTCACGGCCATGCCTCCGATTTTTTTCTGACCGCAACGCTCGAGGCCCGCCACCACCAGGTTCGGCACCGCCATCGAGCTCATCGCGAACATGCACATGGCCGGAGTCGGGAGCTCGCGAAGGGATTTCTCCCGACGCCCGAGCTCGATTAGTGTCATCAGCACGCCCGCGTGCTTCGGGAAATACGCCCGGGCGAAAGCCGCCATCTCCGGATGCCCTCCCAACAGTTCCCGCATCATCATCGCGTAGAACACGCGATTGCTGCGCGCGAAACTCGCATAGGCGATCAGCACCGCGCGCAGCCGCTCCCGCGCGGACCCCGGGACCTCGGCCGCCTCCAAAAAAGTGGTCAGAAAGTCGCCGTACACATCCGCCAGCACGCGCTTGATGAAGGCCTGTTTCGATTTGAACAGGTAATGAAACATCCCGATGTTGACGCCCGCCACGCGGGCGACCTCGCGCACGGACAGCCCGGAGAGCCCCGTCCTCGGGAGCATCTCCCGGGCCGCGGATATCAGCTTCTTGTCAAGTTGGGCGGAGGGTCGTGACATAACTGGTCGTATGAGTAATTATACACATGACCAGTTAATTGTCAAGAGCACGGAAACCCCCTTCCTGGATGTAACGGAGTGACTGTGATTCCTAACGAAAGTGGATTGATAGGAGGCACAAATTTCGGTGGGTGGGCACTTTATAACCTCCAGTCCCTAAACGGGACCTGCGCTGGTACTCCAGACACCGTCGTGGTCAATTGCAATCACACTGACTCTAAAGGATCCGTCTGGACTACTTATTAGACGTCCCGTCTGAGAATCTGCCGCTAACGCTTCAGCCGACGGATCGGTCGCGCAATGGGATCCCCAGGGTTTCGCGGTCGACCGAGTAGACGAGGCGGCTCGACATCGCGTACCAGCCCCAAGCGCAGACGACTGTGAACAGCGCCCGGCCGGGAGTCAGACGGGAGAATACGCAAAGAGCTCCACTGACCGTCGCGGCGGGAAGCAGTAGCCAACGCACGGCCACGAGCCTTTTCATGGAAGAACTCTACTACTAAAGGGCTTCCGGATCGGAGGACTTGCCCGCGCAAGGCTCCGCGGCGGAGCAGGCTTTGCGACCCGAACCGGGCGTAGCCGCTTCCACATGCGGGGTCCCCACGCCGTTCGGAGGCAAGGTCTTTTTGACGCCGGGCTTGATCGGATTGCCATATGCGTCGAAGCGGTACGTCGTTTCGGTGTTTTCGGTTAAAAGTCGCGTCTTGTATTTGGCGGATGGCGATTCTTGCGGACCTTTCTTTCTTTCTTTCGCCGGAGCCGGAGATTTTCTCCTTGGTTTGCGTCGCGGAGGTTCAGCAGGAGCAGGAGCCGGCGCGGGCGCGGCGGGCAGCGGCGCCGTTTCCGTCGCCGGCGGCGGGGTGGCCGAAACTTCCGATTTCAACTCTTGGGCCGCCGAAAGAATGGGCAATAACGTGAGACACGCGGCCAGCGGGAGAGCTATTCGATGGATCATACCCTCAGTATACCCGTGCCCGACGGATTTTTTCAAGGACTAACGTCGTCAAGGTCGGGACGGCGGAATTTGGCGCCATTGAATGAGCGCGTAACGCAAGGACGGAACGCCTATGGTGTCGAACGCCCCGAGTGACTCCCGCGCCGCCTCGATCGCGCCCGGTGCGCGCAGGCGGTAGGCCGCGCGCGCCAGTGAGCCCAGATAGCGGCGACCTCCCAATTCCACGTAAGGCCCTTCGGGTGGGGCAGTCAAGGCGCGAATGGCGGCGGCGCGCAAGGCGAATAAATCCTCGACGGCGGTCAGGCGAACGGCCTCGCGCGGAGCGACGCCGCCGTTCTCGATTACCCACCAGGCGGCTTCGGGGTCCTTCTCGAATCGCGTAAGGAATTGCGCGCAGCGCGACAGCTCGGGCGCAGCTATGACGGGAGCCATTTCGGCCGCGCGAAGGGCGCGGGATAGTTCGACGTCTCCGACTGCGGCCTCGACCAAGATTTGCGCCGCCCATTGCCGCGCGGCCTGCTCGGCTTCGATCAAGGCAATTGGTGCCGCGATCGCCGCGCGCGAGAGCGCGCGGGCGTATTGTGCCTCCGGTTCGCCGGTGGGCAGATCTCCGATGCGCTCGAGATCGATGACGATTTCCGGATGCTCGGTCCCGCGTACGTCGATGGCCAGAGGCAGGCCGGATTCATGCGCTTCCCGACGTGGGACCTCCGCGGCGACCGACAGAAGGCGGCGGGCCGTCACGGAAACAGACACGCGGGCTTCAATTTGGGTCAAACCCGGCGGGGGCATGGGTGCTGCCGCCGCGGCGACGACGAGCAGGAGCTGGAGCATCATCCGAACAGGGATTGCTTCATGCTGGAAACGCTCCCCCCGGATTTGATGAATTCGGAGGTGTCGACCTCGCAAACGCCCAGGCCCAACGCGTGCATGTGATTGGACACGGCGGTGGCTCCTTTCTGGAGAATCGCGGTTTTCGACCCGACCACCGCGGCATTGCAAGCCATCTTGAGCACGGCGTCGTGCTCGGCGGCGGTGACGACGATCGGGAATATTTTGAGGATCAATTCCAAACTGGCCGCGTCGAAAGCGGCGGGGTGAATCAGCACCGCTTCCGACGTTAGCGGACAAAAACAGGTGTCGAGGTGATAAAAACGCTCATTAACGAGCTTCAGTAGCACGACGGGCGCGTGGAAGGCTTTGGCCACCTGCTCGAAAACCTCAGGATCGGACCTAAATCCAAAGCCGCCCCAAAGTAGGCGCTTGCCCGGGTGCCAGACCGCGTCGCCCGATCCTTCGAATGTCGCATGTCCGCCGGGACGCAGCTTCACCACACGATAACCGCGCTTCTGATACCACTCCTCGAACGCGACAACTTCGCGTCGGCGCGTGGGGTGGCCCATCACCGCGAGCACGGCAACCTTTTCGCCGTCGGGGCGGGTTCCTGCCAGCGACTGATTGGCGCAAAAAACCATGTCCTCCAGGCCCGGCGTCGGGTCGATCAGCGAGACGGGTAGTCCTGCCGCGTCAAATTCGTCGCGCAATTGCTCCCACTGATGGCGCGCCTTGCTCCGGTCGACCGCGCCGGAATGGCCGGACATTGGCGTCCTTCTGGCTCCAACGCCGTGGTAATGATCGGGAGCGCACATCAACACGCCCGAGGGCGCCGGCATCAACGGACAATTCTTCAAGGAGAATCCTTGGAGATCGTGAACGTTGCGGTAAATCTTGAAGCTCACGCGAAGTTCTCCTGGACGAAGCGGTCGGCGAACTCATCCGCAGTCATCGCCTCGGCTTTCTCGGGTATATCAGCTCGCCGCGTTACCACGCGGCGAGCGTTTTCGGTTTCCATGCTCCACGCCTCGCGAATCTCAATTCCCGGCGGCGCGAGGCGATGAACGACGGGCAAAAATAATAACGGGCGCCGGCGCCCGACGCGATTGGCGAGCAGCCGGAACAGGCGCCGACGCGTCGGCGTTTCGTGCGTTAAGTCGCGGCGCAATTCCTCCAGAAGGGGCTCGCGTCGCTCCGTCGGAATCGATAGCGCGGACAGGGCGGCAACCGCCGCCTGCTCGCCATCTTGGCCGGGAAACAGCCCTGCGCACGCCGCCATTAGCCAGGCGTCAAAGACGCGCCATGTTCCATTGGGCATCGAGATTTTTTCGACGGCCTGTCGGGCAAGGCGAAAAAAAAGCTGGAACGAGGGGTCGGCTCTCAGGCGTGCCTCCACCTCATTGGGATCCACGCTATGAGGGCTTTCATGGCGTACGCGCCGCGCCCAATCGCGCACCCCATAGAGCACGCGCCCGGTGGACGGGATTCCTCCCGACAAGACCAAGCCCACTTCTCCTCCTCGCGAAAGAACCCGGAATAGGCGCCTGGGCATCGCCGTCCACGAGGCCTGGGGGGTCAGCGCAGTGCCGAGATGGTCGCGTCCCAACGCAAGGCGATCAATGCCCAGATGGTAGGTGCCCACAAAGCCGGCATAGAAACCCTCGCCAAAAATTGAGGTCGCGTCGAGCGCGAAGGGGTCGGTTGCCGCCACCAGTCGCGGTCGGCAGGGATGGCCTCGCACACTTCGCATGAGGTGGGTCGCGTGGCGCACCAGCTCGAAATTCAAGTGCTCCAATTCGCCGGTCACCGGCGGGTGAGACAGCAGCGCCAATAACGCCGGGGCCCTGCCAGTTCGTTTTTCGAGAGCTTGGGCCAACGCGTGCGCGCGACCAACGACTGCCAATGACGGCTCAAATGCGTACGAATATGGCGCGGACAACATGGCATAGATCCGATCATGGATCGCCACGTTCCAGTCTCCGGGCAGCGTTTCCATCACCATCGCGGCCGCAATGCCCATCAGGCGAAAAAACGGCTCCACCCAACGACGCGAGGTCTCCGTTTTCTCCGGAAGAAGTAACCCGTTCTTTTCGAGCTCAATTTCGTAAGCGCGGGTAACAACGCGAAGTAAATCCTGTGCGGTGCCCGTGCGCGGAGAAGGATGAGCGTACGGCATCGAGGGATTCTACAACATAAAAAATTTGATAATCTCTGAAGAATGCTTTCCCCTCTATCGATCGTCCTCATTTCGCTTGCCGCCGCCGCCTCGCCCGCCGACAAGGGCTATATCGTGCGCGTCGATTCCAACGCCGTTTGGATCGATTTAGCCGCTTCCGAGGGTGCGACGCCGGGCCGCGGCTTCGACGTATATACCGAGGGCGCGGAATTAAAGCACCCGGTCACTGGAGCGTCGCTGGGCAAAGTGGAGAACGTCGTCGCGCAAGGCCGCGTCTTGAGCATTAGCGACAAGTTTTCACAGGGCACAATCCTTTCTCGGTCCGCAACGATCGCCGCGGGACAACGCGTGCGCTTGTCCGCGCCAGCCGTCGTCTCTGTCGCTCCTCGATCCGCGAAACTTGATACCGTCGAAGGCCGTCTCCCGAAATCCCAAGGAGCCATGCTTAATTTTTCCGTCAACGCCATGGCGATCGGAGATTTCGACGCGGCGGGCAAACCCCAGGCGGCGCTCGCCTCCGAAAATACCGTGATGCTGTTCGCCTATCCCGTTACCAATTCAACGCCGCTAGCTTCGATCAAGCTGCCGGGCACCGGATTGCGCATCTTGGGGCTCGAAGCAGCCGACATGGACGCCTCGGGTCGCGCCGCCCTCTTCGTGTCTGTCTACGACGAGGCGTTTCAACGATTTGAAACACGCGTGCTGAAGATGGAGGCGGGCAAATGGCTGAAAGCGGCCGACCTGCCTTTTCTCACTCACGGCTACCAGGACCCCGCCGGCAAGCCCGCGCTGGCCACGCAGCAAGTCCTCGACGACAAGTCGTTTCCTTTCGGCGCCATTTACCCGTTGTCCTACGCGGACGGAAAATATTTTCAGGGCCGGCCCGCACTTAAATTTCCTCGGGTCGAATGGGTGTTTAATTTCACGACCGCGCGCTTGGGCGAGGTCAACGCATCGCTGTACCTGACCACGATCCACGCGCTGCGCGTCCAACTCGGCAAGGAGCATTGGCGCACTCCCGACGACGATTACGGACAGACTCCGCTGCGCGTGCGCTGGCACGAGCGCCTGCTGGAATTCAATCCCCCGATGGCGACGACCTACGGCGCAAACGGATTCGACGCGCTTTACGTGGTGCGCAATATCCCCGCACTCGGCGGCCTGGCCAGTCCCTTCGGTTTCTTCAATCGCGCTGAGCTGCACCGAAAAATTTGGAACGGGCTGGCCCTCGAGACGGCTTGGAAGGCCGAACTCCCCGGAGCGGCGCAGGGACTATCCGTCGTTGAGACCGCGGCGGGACGGGAAATTGCGATCGCGGTGCGCGGATCGGCCGGGCAGTCCTCGATTTGGACGTTCGATCCATAGGGTGAACCGATGAGCGTCCGCAAAAAGCTCCTAGTCGTTGACGACGACGCCTCGGTCCGCGAAATTTTGTCGATCCAGCTCGCCCGCCTGGGCTACGAGGTTACGGTCTGCGCCGACGGGGTCGAGGCGATCGCGTCTTATGAAGCATCGACCCCCGATCTAATCATGATCGACGTCATGCTGCCCCGACTCAACGGGCTTGAAACCTGCCAGCGGATACGCGCGCTTGAGAAATCCACCGGCCGCCGCGTCCCGGTGATCTTTTTGACCGCACGCGACTCGACCCACGACAAAACCAGCGCAGCGCTCAGCGGGGGCGACGAGTTCGTGCAAAAACCAATCGGCCTGCAAGAATTGCGGGAACACATCGACGCAGTGCTGAATCGAAAGGAGAAGTGGTGAGCTTCTTTCTCCTTGCCGCCGCGATGGCGGTCTCCCCGGCGCAGGCCGCGGTGAAAACCTACGGAATTCTTCTTCTTACCGATGGCGTCGACTTATCTTGGCGCAAGGAACTCGGCAGCCTGCGCGCGCAAATCAAGGGGCACGCGGTTGAAAGCGTCACCAACGGCACGGATCGGATCGCCCTCCAACGCGCGGTGGACCGACTTCGCGCTCAGCACGTCGATCGGATCATCGCCGTGCCCATTGAAACGCTTTCCGAAGCCGCTTGGCTCAGCCAAATCGGCTATCTGTTCGGCGCGCGTCAGGAACCGGTATTCGACCGTTCCGACGCGCCCTCAGGAGACATCGCTGATAAGCCGCCGCGCCATCTCGAGGCGGATAGAAAGTCTTCCTTGAAACTTCCCTCGTCGCACCAGCAGCTGGAAAGCCCGGTGCCACTTATCCTCGGCCCGACCCTGGACAAATCCCCGATCCTAATCGACATACTGTCCGACCGGGCGCGGGCGCTGGCCAAGAATCCCGCGCAAGAGGCGTTGGTCCTCATCGCGGTTGCCCCACGTTCCGACGAGGCGCGCAAAGCCTGGCTTACGTCGGCCCAGTCGCTCGCGTCCCGGGTCGGCGAGAAAGGCGGGTTTCGCGAGGCGGTGGCCATCGGCGTGCGCGACGGGGTGCGCTCCGGCCAGCAGGATAGTGATCGCGCAGCACTCAGCGCCACGATGAATGAGCTGGCCCGCAAGGGCCGGATCGTTGTTGTTCCCCTCTCGCCGCAAGCCGAGCGAACGCGCCAGCTTTTCAACCGTGCAATGGGTCGCGCGTTTGCTTACCGCTGGGACGGCCGCGGCATACAAGGCGATCGCCGCTTGGGCGATTGGGTCAGAACCTCCGCGGAACAGGCGGCCAAGCCGGCGGCGGGTGAGAATTTGAAAGTCGGCGCGCAAACCGCGCCGGGAGGAGTTCGATGAGCGTTAATCGCGAGCCGGTCAAGGTGTTGGACAAGGGTTTCGTGCGCCTGGTGGAATTCATGGGTGGCGATCAAGGGGTCGTCGACGCCGCGCGCGTCTCATATGGCGGCGTTTCGAAAGGCGTCGAGGCGGACAAGAAGTTGATCGCCTATTTGCTGAAGCACTCTCATTTAACGCCGTTCGAGCACTCGGTGCTCAAGTTTCACGTCTCCGCGCCCATTTTCGTCGCGCGCCAATGGTTTCGACATCGTTTCGCCGCCTACAATGAAATCTCCTTTCGCTACACCGAGGTCAAGGATTATTTCTACATGCCCGAACGCTGGCGTGGGCAGGATAAGAAGAACAAGCAGGGATCGACGTCGTCGGCCGAGCTCGATCAGAAGGCGATTAGCGATCTTTTCTCGAAGCAGGTCGAGAGTGCGCTGGCGACATACAAGACTCTGATCGAAAAAGGAGTCGCCCGCGAAATGGCGCGCATGGTCCTTCCCGTGAACCTTTACACCGAATTCTACTGGACCGTGAATGCCCGCAGCTTGATGAATTTCGTGAGCCTGCGCGCCGACGGCCATGCGCAGTGGGAGATCCAGCAATACGGCGAGGCGATGGCGCATGCGTTTCGCCAAGTGATGCCGTGGACGTACGAGGCATTCTTGCGTCATGGCTGGAAAGGCGAGAACGCAGTCATCGCGGCGGAACAGGCGGCGCTGACGCCGCTGGAGGCGGTCGCGAAGTGATGCACGTTTTCACCGCCCTCCTCGCGCTGTGGTCCGCGACGACGTGGGCGGCGACGCCGGCATCTGTGCGTCGCGGCGAACTTGTGTTTCGGGTGCATTTGACGGGGACCGTGGTGCCGGGCGACGTCTTTCGCCTCAAATCGAACATCGAAGGACGCGTTGAAAGCGTCACCGCCTCCAGCTTCACCTGGATGACGCCCGACAAACCGCTGGCCACATTGGCCCACCGGGAGTTGGCGGCGATGCTGGACGCCAATAACGTCGTTGGGCAGCGGCCGGACCTTGAGGAAGAGCGTTGGGGCAGCGCCTATCGACCAGCTCCGATCAAATGTCTGGAAGCTTGTTTCGTGCTCAAGATCTTCGCCAAGCCGCGTACTTGGATGAAGCCGCAAGCGCTGATGTTCGAGGCCGCGAAGTCCCTGAAAATGGTCGGCCGTGTCCGGCCGGAAGACGCCCGCCATTTGAATAACGGCATGGACTTCGTGTTCTGGCCGGTGCGCAATCCGTCGCGCCGTCTCTACGGACGCATCGCCCGCTACGTCCTCGACGTGCCCGGCGAGAACGTGACGCCCGGCGCCTCATTTTCTTTGGTCATGGGACCGGATCGCTACTTCGACCCGGGGACGGAGTGGGAAGGCGAGCTGATCTACCAAAAAATCGGCGACATTCTCCTGGTTCCGACCGCCGCCCTCATCGAGCACGATGGCGCGGTTTACCTGCCGGTCCGCGTTTCGACGGGCCCGACCGTGTCCGGGGTCACCCAAGTGGCGGGCGGCGTGGAAGAAAAACGCAACTATCTTATTCTTAATGACTCGGAACTCAACGGAAGCGAGCGCCTCGAGCTTCCCGACGAACCGCTCGCAGCTCCCGGTGCCGCTCCCGCCGCGACGCCCAAACGCCCCGCGCCGACCATTCCGGCGAACACTGACGTTTGGGAGCCGCCAACCCCGGGCGAAGAAGACCCGCGTTCTAAAACCAAGAAACCTGGAAAGGCCTACGGCGGAGAAGATCCGTATGGGGGCCAGTAACCCGGATTCGGGCCGATTCGTTTGCGTCCACGGCCATTTCTATCAGCCGCCGCGGGAAAATCCTTGGTTGGGAGCCCTCGAGCGCGAAGAGACCGCGACCCCGTTCCACGATTGGAATGAGCGCATCTCCGAGGAATGTTATGGGCCGTTCGCGCTGGACGATCTGCTGCAGCGGGTTTCGTTTAATTTCGGACCGACGCTGCTCAGCTGGATGGAACGCGCTCACCCGAACCTCTACCGCCGAGTAATCGCGGCCGACCGCCTCAGCGCGGGCGAAGACGGTTTGGGAAACGCGATCGCCCAACCTTATATTCACGCAATCCTCCCGTTGGCCGCGCGACGGGAGAAAGAAACGCTGGTGCGTTGGGGCTTGGCCGATTTTTCCGCACGGTTCTCCCGAAAATCGCTCGGGCTCTGGCTTCCTGAAACCGCAGTCGACGATGAAACCCTCGATGTTGCCGCCGCCGAAGGCGTCAAGTTTGTCATTCTAGATCCCTCTCAGGCTGCGGAGGTGCGCAGCGAGGATGAGGAGTGGGCCGCAGTCACCGCGCAATCTTTAGAAACGAACCGAGCGTATCGATGGATATCCCCGATCGATGACACGCGCAGTTTGGCCGTCTTTTTTTATCATCGAGAGCTTTCTTCGGGTATAGTCTCCGGGAAAACGACGCGCAGTGGGGAAGCCTTTGCCTCGGCCGTGCGCGATTCCTTTAGAAACGAAGCTGTTGCAGAAATGACTCTCATCGCCTCCGATGGAGAATTTTACGGCCACCACAACCGCGGCGCTGAAGTCGCGTTGGGCGAGGGCCTGCGTCAGCTCGAAGAAGAGGGTATCCGCTCGATTAACCCGGCGCGATTCCTACGCCTCTGTCCCCCGGACCAGGAAGTGCTCATTCAACCGCGCACATCCTGGAGCTGCACGCATGGCCTCGGGCGCTGGGAAAACGATTGCGGCTGCCGCTCAACGTCGTTGCCCAACTGGAGTCAATCCTGGCGCGGGCCTTTGCGCGAGGCCGTGGACCGTCTGGCCAAGCGCCTCGACGCGCTCTACGAGGATGAGGCGGGCGTTTTCTTCGACGATCCTTGGGGACTGCGCGACGCCTTCCTCTCCCGTGGAGCAGAGGAGCACGATCTTCGTTTCATAAAAAATTTGGCGCAACGCCCCTTCAACGTTAATCAAGGGGTCCGTCTGCTGCGCGCCCTCGAGATGCAGCGCCAGTGCTTGGCGATGTTCACCAGCTGCGGTTGGTTTTTCGACGACCCCTCCGGAATCGAAACCGTGGCGATCCTGCAGCGCGCCGCGCATGCGATCGATCTGTCTTGTTTGCTCGGCGAAAATCCGGAGGACGCCTTCATCGCGCGGCTTACCGAGGCAAAATCCAACGTCGCCTCTTTCAGCGACGCCGCCGGCGTCTACTGCCGTCTCGTGGAACCCACGCGCGTCGGGGTCGATCGCCTGGCCGCCCACGCGGCGATACTTGATCATCTAGAACTCTGGCCTTCGAAACTCCCCCCGCAATTGAACGTCGATATAGGCCCGGCTGTGCGAGTGGAGAAGCAAGGCCTGGCCGGACACGACCGCGCCTTGAGCGTGAGGACGGCGTCTGTTCGTCGTGACGACACCCGCGAAGAAGCCTCTTGGCATGCGATAGTGCGCCGAGCCGATGGCCTCGACTTCTGCTGCTGGTTAGCGCCGAAAACCGCTGATTTTGACGTCGCCGCTCTCGGTTTACAGTTCCTCGCCCAAGACGATGACGCCTTTCGAGAGGCGCTGGATGCGCGCTTCGGCACCTACCGGTTTGGATTTGACGCGGTGCTGAGCGACGAGCGGACCGAACTGCGAAAGGCTTTTGCTTCGGAACAAGGTCTCGGCGCCGAACGCGCACTGTTCGTGCGCCGATGGGTCCGCGCCGTCGTCGCCTCTCGCGGCGGCGGCCGCGAAGACCGTCTCCTGCTCGAGCTAATGATGTCGGCTCGCGAGCACGGATTTCTCGCCGAGAATCTCCCCTGGGCGTTTCGACTCCCGGAGGAGCTGCAATCGCGCCTTGAAGAAGCTCTTGTCCTCGGGGGTGCGACGACGGTCTCGCGCGCGCTTAGTTGGTTGGACGCGATGGGACTGGCGGGACTTAAAATCGGCGAGTGGCGCCTTCGTGATTTCTCACGCCGCTGGAGCGAAAAATTGTCGTCGCAGGGCCCCTCCGTTGAAAAAGACGCCTGCCGTGCGCTCAGCGAGCGACTGGGCGAAACTGAAGCGATTTTGGAGAAAGCTTAATGGTGACTCGACAGATCAAACTTAACAACGCCGCCGAGGCGGTCGGACTGCTCGGCGAGCAAGACTCACGTCTACGCGAATTGGAACGAGATTTCGGCGTCGAGATCGTTGTGCGGCAAAACGCCGCTGACGGCGACCTCCAACTGGCGGTGCGCGGAACGTCGGCCCGCGTCGAAAAGGCGGCACGCCGCTTGCGCGACGAACTCGACGCGTTGCGGCGACGGGCGGCACCCGCGTTGGACCCGCGAGGATTCGAACCCCTCAACCTCGATTCGCCGTCCCTTCCCGAGGATGGGATCTACCGCACCCAGCAAGGACGCGTGGTGCGCCCGCGCACGCCCAACCAACAAAAATACGCCGAAGCGATCCTCTCTCACGACCTGACGTTGGGCGTAGGGCCCGCGGGTACGGGCAAGACCTACCTGGCCGTGGCATGTGCATTACGCGCGCTCGAATCCCGGAAGGTCGCTAAGGTCATTTTGAGCCGCCCTGTCGTCGAGGCCGGGGAGCGCTTGGGTTTCCTGCCGGGAGACTTGATGGAAAAGGTCAACCCTTACCTTCGCCCATTGTACGACGCGTTCTATTCTATGCTCGGACCCGAACGTTTCCGCACCTGGCAGGACAGCAACGTCGTCGAAATCGTGCCACTGGCCTATATGCGCGGCCGCACGTTCGAGGACGCGTTCATGATCCTTGACGAGGCGCAGAACACCACTCCCGAGCAGATCAAAATGTTCCTAACGCGCATGGGCAACGGCTCCAAGGCCGTCGTCAACGGCGACATCACGCAAAACGATCTACCAGCGCGCACGGAGTCGGGCCTGTCCCAGGTGATCAAGGTCCTTAAGGACGTCGAAGGCGTGGTGACACTGCATCTTAACGAAACCGACGTCGTGCGTCATCCGCTCGTGCGCCGGATCGTCAACGCCTACGATAAATGGGACCAAAAAAACTGACGGTCCGCTTGAGCGGACTAACGACGCTCCCCTCCGCGGCCCGCAAGCCCGCGCTGATCGAAGGCGCGGTTCGACGTTCGTTCACCTTGGAAAAGTCGCGGCGCGCCGGCGAGGTGGCGGTGATTTTCGTGTCTCGCGCGCAGATGCGCAACCTCAACCGCCAATATCTAGGCCATGACTACGACACCGACGTGGTGACCTTTGAACATGAACCGTTCCCGGGAGTGCCGGCAAGGGAAGCTCCTATCGGTGACATTTATATCTCCGCCTGGATGGCCACGCGCCAGGCCCGTGAACTCGGCCATCCGGTGCTGCATGAAATCTTGACCTTGGCCGCCCACGGGGCGTTGCATCTGCTCGGCCACGACGACCACTCCTCACGCGATAAGGCGCGGATGTTCCGCGTCCAGGACCGCGTCCTCGCAGGTCTCGCTCGATGAATTTCCTGCTCGCCGTTCTGGCGCTGGCGTCCTCGGCCCACGGCGAACCGACATTGACCCTGCAATCGCGCGCGGTGCAACGCGGCGAAGTGCTACTTGTCATCGTTGAAGGCAACCATCCCAAGACGGCCCCATCCGGGCATTTCCGCGGCCACCCGCTCGATTTTTTCCCAGCGCAATCGACCGGGACTTGGCTTGCGCTCATCCCGTTGGACCTGGACGCGCTGACAGGGCTCGCGAAGATCGAGGCGACGCTGCGCGACGTCAAAGGCCACGCCGCGCTTAAGACGATCGAGGTGACGGTCGCCGCCGGCAATTTCCCCGTGGAGAATCTGTCCGTCGATCAAAAATACGTCACTCCGCCGAAGTCCGACACCGAACGAATCGAAAACGAATCGGCGCAGCTCAAGCATTTGTGGTCTCGGTTTGAGCCGACGCGGCTGTTCATGGGCCGATTCGACGCGCCCATCCCAGGAGCGGCCACCGCGCGCTTCGGTGAGCGCCGCGTGTTCAACGGCCAGCCGCGCGCGCCGCATTCCGGTATGGACCTCAAGGCAAAAATGGGGGTCTGGGTACGCGCTCCGGCGGCCGGACGGGTGATTTTCGCCGGCCCGCTTTACTTCTCGGGCAACACGATAATCGTCGAGCATGGTCTGGGAATCAAGACACTTTACGCCCATTTGTCGACGATGTCGGTCAAAACCGACGACCCCGTGAAAAAGGGCCAGGTCATCGGTCAAGTTGGCGCGACCGGCCGTGTCACCGGACCGCATCTGCACTGGGCACTCAAGATTCGGGGGGCAAGAATCGACCCCTACTCCCTGACCTCGCTCGATCTCGATAGCTATTTTTCGACGCGCGTTGTCGACGCTCTCGCCCAATCTCCCGCTTGCGGGCGCGAAGACCTGCCTCGCCCTCCCGCTTGGGGAAAGTCCGTCGGCGGATTGCGCACGCGGACTCGGCCGCTCAAATCCGTTTATGCTGCGGGGGAGCCTTTGACCATGTTGGTCGAAATCCAAAATGTCGGCAAAAAAAGCGCCTTCTTGGATTTCGTCCAGGACCCGACCGCACGCGCGTCGGTGCTCGGTTTCAACCGTTCCCCGGAACCCTTCTCATCGCTGGCGTCGAGTGCCACTACCCGCTTGACCACCGTGCAAGTGAAAATCCCGCGTAAAAAGGTTCTCTGTTTCGAAGCCGATCGCGACGCCGGCGGCCCGCTACTCGCGCACGCAACCACGTTCTACGCGCTCATCTACGGCACCGACCACCTTTACGCGTCCACTTCGACCGCGCGCGCCGGGATTTGGCGCGGCCAGCTTCTTTCCCCTCCCGTCGCAGTCCTCGTCTCGACGTCCGCTTCCGCGACGGGAAAACGTTGAGGCCGCGTCCGGCCTAAGGTTAGCGGTCGAAGGGTTGCTTATCTATTAGCTGTCGCACGTAGGCAAATGCAGGTGAATTCTTTTCCACATTTTCCATTAACAACTTGGCGATGCCCGCGTGCCAACCATAAAGTTTAACGATCGTTAAAATGGCCTGCTCGAATATAGCTTTGTCCTCACAATTGTGGTTAATCACAGCAACCAACGGTCTAAACAAGTCCTGCAGCTTTTTTGCCTCCGGTGTACCCAGCGCCGGCCGTTTAAAAGGATTTTGTACGAAAACTTTCAGGCCTACTCCCACCAATGAGCCGCGGGGCCTTGCCAAGACATCGCTGAGAATTTGCATCGTGTCGTCGGCAGGGCCCAAGGTAACGGTTCTCGGATTGGTCAACGCCTCTCGCTCAGCGGCAACGACGCTGGATTCATCGGCTAGGCCAGCCCCTTGGCCATCAAACATTCTCCCTACATATCCTCGAAGTCTCGCGTAATACCTCGGATCTGAAGCGTTATAGGGCACGTTAAAACCTTTCAAGCTTTCATGAGTGTTGGCTAGATCAAAGGACAACGATACTCTTTTAAACATAAGCCCCAACATTGTCGCTAGCGCATGATTCTCATCTTCAAAAGCGGTCTGGATCCCCGACCGACCATCAGCGCTGTTTATGACGAGTCCGGTCATACCAACAATTATCTTGTCATCTACATATCGAGCGCCCTGGTGTTGGGCGGGAAGGTCCTCAAGAAAACGAGCGACCTCCAGGTGATTGTCTCCCAAAACTACCAGATGAGAAAGAGCCGAAAATGTATCCCCGCCAAATGTAGTTAAGCGCCGTGCATCTGCGGCGTGAACGGAACCGAGGCTCGTCGACACGGGAGCGACATGCGAAATTCCATGGCCTTGGGTCCCGCAGTAGCCCCCCGAAGGCAGGAAGACGAGGGTCGCAAGCGCCAGCGCGAAGCCGTAAGTGCGTCGAGAATGTTCACAATATCGCATATCACCATTGTATGCTTTGCTTGACGGGCTGACATGAGGCCAAAGTCCTAGGGGGTTAAGTCCAAAGACCCCCGGGGTGGGCCCAGACCGGGGGAATCCCGAAAAGCTATAATCGTCGGGTGAAGACCGAGCACATCCCTTTCGCCGAAATCGAGGCGAAATGGCAGGCCCGCTGGGAATCTGAGAAGGTTTTCCAAGCGCCGAAAGCTCCCCGGCCGGATCGCAAGTTCTACTGCCTGGATATGTTCCCTTATCCCTCGGCCGCAGGGCTTCACGTCGGTCATCCAGAAGGCTATACCGCCACCGATATCCTTTGCCGTTATAAACGCATGCGCGATTTCGACGTGCTGCACCCGATGGGCTGGGACGCGTTCGGGCTTCCCGCCGAGAATTTCGCGATTGCGACCGGGACGCATCCGGCGAAAGTCACGAAAGACAATATCGACAACTTTCGGCGGCAGATCAAGTCACTGGGATTCTCCTATGACTGGAGTCGGGAGGTCGACACCACCGACCCGTCTTATTACCGGTGGACGCAGTGGATTTTCCTGCAGCTGTACAAAAAAGGCCTGGCCTACGAGAGCACCGCGCCAATCAATTGGTGCCCCAAGGACCAGACTGGCCTGGCCAACGAAGAGGTGTTCAATGGCGCCTGCGAGCGCTGCGGGACCAAGGTCGAGCGCAAAAATATCCGCCAATGGGTGCTTAAAATTACCGCCTATGCCGATCGTTTGGAAAAGGATCTCGACGGACTGGATTGGCCGGAATCGACGCTGGCGATGCAACGCCATTGGATCGGGCGCTCCGAGGGCGCGGAGGTCTCCTTCCGATCCGAATCGGGCGACGAGATACGCGTTTTCACGACGAGGCCCGACACCTTGTTTGGGGCGACCTACATGGTGCTGGCTCCCGAACACGCACTGGTCGCGAAGCTGACCACGGCGACTCACAAAAAAGAAGTAGCTGCCTACATAGCTGCCGCGGGGAATAAGTCCGACCTGGAAAGGACCGAGCTTCAAAAAGAGAAGAGCGGAGTATTTACTGGCGGTCACGCGGTTAATCCGGTGAACGGCCAAAAAATTCCTGTTTATATCGCCGATTACGTGCTCGCGTCCTACGGCACGGGTGCGATTATGGCCGTGCCCGCGCATGATGCACGCGATCGCGAATTCGCCGTCAAATACTCGTTGCCCATCGTCGAAGTTGTAAAGGCGCCGGCGGGCACGAAGTTGGAAAAGGACGAGGCGTTCACCGGAAACGGCGTCGCCTTCAATTCTGGACTCCTCGACGGACTAAAGACGCCAGACGCCAAGAAAAAAATAGTCGCTTGGCTGGAGGAGAAAAAACTTGGGCGCGGCACCGTCAATTACCGCCTGCGCGATTGGCTGTTCTCCCGCCAACGCTATTGGGGTGAACCAATTCCGATCGTCCATTGCGCGGCCTGCGGCCAGGTTCCTGTCCCCGAGGACCAGCTGCCGGTGCGTCTTCCGGAAGTAGCCGATCACAAGCCGACCGGTACCGGCGAGTCGCCGTTAGCCAACGTCGCATCCTGGGTGAACATACCCTGCCCTAAATGCGGCGGGGCCGCCCGCCGCGAGACGAACACCATGCCGCAATGGGCCGGGTCATGTTGGTATTACCTGCGCTTCATGGATCCCCGAAACGATCAGGCGCCCTGGGACAAGGCCGCCGAGCAGGCATGGGGCCCCGTCGATTGTTACGTCGGCGGCGCCGAGCATGCCGTGCTGCATCTGCTCTATTCCCGCTTTTGGCATAAAGTTCTCTTCGACCTCGGATTTGTCCACACCGCAGAACCGTTCCAAAAATTGCGCCACCAAGGTATGATCCTGTCGTACTCGTACCGCGACGACAAGGGAAGCTATCACACCTACGAAGACGTCGAATACGACGAGCAAGGCCGCGCAGTACACAATAAAACCGGCGAAATACTTGCCGCCCAAGTCGAGAAGATGTCGAAGTCCAAGAAAAACGTGGTCAACCCCGACTCGGTGCTGACAAAGTACGGCGCCGACGCGTTTCGCCTCTATGAGATGTTCATGGGCCCATTCGAACAAGCCAAGCCTTGGGACATGCGCAGCATCGAGGGCGTGGCCCGTTTCTTGCGCCGCGTCTGGACGACGGTGCTCGATCTTGAAGGAGCTCCCGCGGCGGGACTGGGCCTGGTCAACATCCGCCATCGTACGATCAAAAAAGTCACAGAAGACTTGGAATCTTTTGGATTCAACACCTGTCTATCGTCGTTGATGATTTATTTAAATGAAATTCAGAAAGAGGAGGCGCCTTCGCGGGCGGACTTGGAAACGCTCATCCTCCTGCTCAATCCTTTCGCCCCTCACTTGACCGAGGAGATCTGGTCGCGCCTGGGGCACGCCGATCTCCTGGGACGCCAAGGTTGGCCGTCTTGGGAAGCAAAATACCTTATCGACGCCACCGTCGAGTACGCGGTTCAAGTCAACGGCAAGCTCCGCGCGACCTTCACGATTGCGGCGGACGCGATGGACGAAGCCGTGAAGGCCGCGGCGTTGGCCGACGTGAAAGTGAAAGCCGCTCTGGAAGGCAAGACGATTGTTAAATCGATCGTCGTGCCCAAGAAACTCGTCAACTTGGTGGTGAAATGATATGAGGAACCGTCTCCTGGCACTGACGCTGCTCGCTCTCGCCGCCTGCGGAGGCGGCCCTGAAGTCGGTTATAAGCCGGCTCCCCAGCTCCTTCCCAGCAATATCCAAAAGCTCTCGATCCGACCGATCATGAACAAGACCCAGCAATTCGGTTTGGAAGATAAGCTGACGTTAGCCGTGCGCGACGAGTTCCTGCGCGACGCGCGATATCCGTTGGTTCCCGAATCCGAGGCCAGCGGCGTGGTCTGGATCACCATCAGCCGCTACATCTTGACCCCGATCCAGTATGACGCGACACTGGCCCCGACGAACTATAAATTGCGCATCCTCGTGGACGTGCAGATGATCGACCGCTCCACCAATCAGGCGATTTGGGAAGAGAAAAATCTTGAAGGCTCGCTGACTTACCCCGCCTCGACCTTGACCGGAGGTCTTACCGAGGAGCAGGCGCGCGAGCAGATCTGGTCCATCTTGGCGCCGATGATCGTCAAGCGCGTCATCAGCGGCTTCGGCTCGGTCACGGGCACGTCCCAGCGGCGGATCACCGGCGACGCTCCCTCCACTGCCCCCAACACTCAACCCGAGAAGCCGCTGGAAAGGGTCCTTCCCGCCCCCTACTGAGCCCTAAATGGAGCTACGACCCGATGACTTGCTGAAGGAATGGCGGTCCGGGAAATTCCGGCCGGTCTACTACCTTTTCGGAGAGGAGTCGGCCGCCAAAGCAGACGCGCTCCTGAAACTCAAGGAGCTGTTCAAAGCCGACGACTTTAACCTGGTCGAGTTTTTGGGCGACCCGAATTTCGAATCTCCCGCCATCGTCTCCGAGGCGATGACCTTGCCCATTTTCGCCGATCGCCGGCTAGTGATCGTCCGCAATCCGAAAATTCCCGCCGCGGCCCGGGAGGCCTTCGCCGATTACTTGAAGTCGCCTTCGGCGACTACTACGTTAATTTTACTCAGCGAAGATCGTCGTCCCGATAAACGCGACACTTTGGCGAACGTCGCCGGTGCCTCCGGCGCCGTCTGTATATTCTCGCCTTTGACCGAGGAGGAGGCCTGCTCACGTCTCATCGCTCACGCTAAGTCCGCCGGCAAAGCCCTTTCGCCTGAAGCAGCCGACGCCCTCGTCAACGAGGCCGGAACGGACTGGGGAATTTTGACGAACGAGCTCGAAAAGCTGATTCTGTTTGTCGGCACCGGAACGAACATTCCTCCGGCGGCCGCTCTTCAATGTCTCGGCTATCGTAAATCCGCCGATCCTTGGGCTTTCGAGCGCCTGATCCAGTCCCGCGACATGAAAGCCTGCCTGGTCCAGCTCAGCGAGCAGTTCGCCGACTCCAAACCGGAGGAAGTGGTATTCCGCTCGCTCGCTCAGGTCCGCGGCGCGTATCTAAAACAGCTCAAAGCCAAGCGTCTGCTCAAGGCAGGCCTCGGCCAACGCGAGATCGAGGGCAAACTGCGCATTTGGTATGACAACGGCTTCTGGTCGCGCGCCGAACGCGTCACCGAGCCGCGTCTGCGGCGCGATCTGCGTCGCTGTCTCGAAGTCGAGGCCGACTTGAAATCCAAGGCCTGGCTCGACCCCAAGATCGAATTCGAGCGTCTGGTCGTCGAGCTCTGCACGCCGACGGAGCGCCTGGCGGCGACGGCTGAGAAGCTCGGTTAGAGATCGGCGATCCTTACTTGGCCGGAACGATGAGCCCCGCTTTGACTCCGATGTCATAGCACGGATTGCCTTTGGCCGCCATGTACGCGTAAATGCCGCCTCCGTCGACGGTCGTCGGCGGAGGCGGGGGTAATTTGGCCGCAGCATCAGCCTTCGCGCGCGCATCGGCCGCGACTTTGTCCTTCGCCGCTTGATCCAGCTGGGCGGTCCAAGCCGCGGGCCGTTGCACGTTCGCGTACTCGGGTTTTACCTTGCCGCTGTACGGAGTCTTTCCGCCGATGGCCTTGGCCACCGCTAAATAATATCCATTGCCAAAGAACATAATCGCGGCGCTGTGCGCTGAAGGCGAAGTTGCACCCGGGTTGTTAAATCCTTCCGGGAACGGATTGACGGCGTTTGGATCGAAGTATATAAATCCCCCCGTCGGGGTCGCCGGGGTTGTCGCTGGTAGATTCGTTGCCGCCTTGATCGAAGCCCCCGGAGCAACGCGCGTCTTTCGAGAGGACTTACGCCGAGAATTTGCTTGCTGGCATTCGGGCGACATTGCGTCTGGCGCGGACTGCGCCCTTACGCCGTCGGTTTGGACTTGGTCTGACCCGGATTGGTCGGGACAGTTGAGATCATTTTGGGTTGCGGCGTCCACCGTCTGAAGACCGGTCTGGGAAGCCAGAGCGCACCGCGGCCGGTGATATTGAGCAAGAAACCGTCGTGGTCGGAGATCGCCGTTGAGGAGACCGACCTGAGCCTGTACGACGAGCTGTTCAGCGACGCGAAGGACAAAGGCGGCGACGCGTGACAACTTCCGGGTCCATCAACGGCGATGCCTATGACGCCATCGCGACGATGGCCGAGAAGTTGTGCCTGACCCGCACGGCGGGCTATCGCGAGTTGCTTGAGACCGCGGCGCGCGAGAACCTGTCGCACCGTCAGATGCTTGAGCGGGTCTTAAGCGACGAGATGGCCTGGCGCCATGAGAGGTTGGTCGCGCGCCTGATCCGCGAAGCCCATTTCCCATCGATCAAGACCCTCGACGCGTTCGATTGGAGACATCCGACGGCCATTCCCCAGAGCCTCATCCTGCACGCCCTTGAGCTGGACTTCGTCGCCAAGCGCGGGCATCTCATCTTTCTCGGTCGCGGTGGTCTGGGCAAGACGCATCTGGCCACGGCCATCGGCTACGCCGCCTGCCAGAGGGAAATCAGAACCCTTTTCACGACGGCGGCGGATATGATCAACCGTCTGGTCGCCTCGAAGGTCGACCACAGCTTGGAGCGAGTCCTGCGTCGCTACTGCTCGCCCAGGCTGCTCATCATCGATGAGCTCGGTTATTTGCCCCTGGATAAAGAAGGCAGAGACCTCTTCTTCCAAGTCATCTCGAAACGATCGGAGGCCGGTTCGGTCATATTGACCACCAACAAAGCATTCCGAGACTGGGGAGAGGTGTTCCAGGACAACGCTGTGGCGACGGCGATCGCCGAGCGCCTCATCGAAAACGGGGAGTTGATCAAGATCGAGGGGAGCAGCTATCGAGTCAAGCGTAGAAAGCACAAAGAATCGGACATTGCGGGATTGGGCGAGTAGGCCGGGCCCCTTTTTTATTTTTCGCGCCGAGATTCCGTCGGCCCGCTATGCCCGAAACGTCAGGAAATCAGGTGACTGGACACGATCGACCGGCGGAAACTGGACACTCGCGGAGCGGCGCTAACATGAGGCACGGGTTAGCGTGAGAAGAGCGATCGCGCAACGGCCGAACGCGGTCTTAATAATCATGCGTGGGGTTATTTTAAGAAAAACTCCGCCGACGCCTTTAGGCCCATCGGGCAATCGTCGCGCGGCAGAGGACCTAATTTTTATCGAAACCGGAAATAGGACGCCCGCCCTTGGCGGCAAGGGCGGGCGTGATGTGCGAACTCGGAGAACTTACTTCGCGACGGCCAACGTAGCGGACATCAGCTTGCGGGCGGCGATGGCCAGGCGCGACTTCTTGCGCGCGGCGGCCTTCCAGTGAATGGTTCCGCGCTTGGCGGCCTTGTCGAGGACTTCGGAGGCCTTCGCGGTGAGCTCGGCGATCTTCTTGACGTCCTTGGACTTCGCGGCGTCGATGACGGCGCGCACGGCCATGCGCACGCCTTTCTTGATCGCGCGATTGTGGAGAGTGTGCTTGATGGCCTGGCGGTGTGCCTTGAGGGCCGATTTGTGACGGGTCTGCTTCTTCTTAGCCATAGGCGTCTATTATGGCTTTTCGGTCGTCCCGTCGTCAAATGAGCTCCGTCGAGGAAACGCTATACTGTCTTGGTGAGCGATCCACAGCCTGCGCCTTCCCCCCTCGACCGGCGGCATCTCCCCCATAAGACCGGGGTGTACATCATGCGCGATGCCGGGGGAGAAATCCTCTATATCGGCAAGGCGCTCGACCTGGCCAAGCGCGTCTCTCAGTATTTCAACCCGAACCTGGCGGACCTCAAGAACCAAGCGCTGGTTCCGCTGGTGCGCCGCATCGACTATGTGCTGTGCGAGTCCGAAAGAGAAGCTCTGCTGCTCGAACGCCGCCTGATCAACCAGAACCAACCGTTCTTCAACGTAATGTGGAAGGATGGCAAAACCTATCCCTATCTGAAATTGTCCATGAGCGAGGATTTCCCCCGGTTGTTCACCACACGCCGTAAAATTCGCGACGGCGGCCTTTACTTCGGTCCATTTCCTCGCGTAGCACCTGTCAAAAGCCTGCTCCGCTATCTTTGGCGCCAACGCATGTTCCCACTGCGCCCCTGCCGTTGGGATTTCTCCACGGAGAAGGCCTTGGATCCGCGCAAGATCAAGTCCTGTCTCTACTACCACACCAAGGAATGCCCGGCGCCGTGTGCGCAGCGCATCTCGAAATCGGACTATCGGGCGATCGCCGAGCGGGCGGCGTTGTTCTTCAAGGGCCGCTACAAGGAGCTAAAAACTTTGCTCGAGGTCGAGATGCAAGCCGCCTCCACCGCCCTCGAATATGAAAAAGCCGCCCAATTGCGCGACAACATGGCGGCCCTCGGTCTGATGGGCGAACGTGTGCGCGTGCGCGCAGTCGAGGCCGACGACGTTTCCGGCCATGTTGCCGCGACGCAATCCGTCACCGCGCTGCAGAAGGCGTTGGCCTTGCAGGCACCTCCGATACATGTGGAGTGCTTCGACATCTCCCACTTTCAGGGCCATCAAACGGTCGCTTCGATGACCTGCTTCGTCGGAGGTCGTCCCCACCGGGACCACTACCGCAAGTTCAAGATCCGCGACGTCGCCGGAATCGACGACTTCAAGTCGATGCACGAAGCCGTGTTTCGGCGCTACAAGCGGCTACAAGCCGATAAGGCGCGACTGCCCGATCTCATCTTAATCGACGGCGGCAAAGGGCAACTTGGGGCGGCGCAGGCGGCCTTGGCGGAACTGAAGATCAAGGTGCCGCTGGCGGCGCTGGCCAAACGCATCGAGGAGGTCTTTCTGCCGGGACGCGACGAGTCCGTGCTCTTGGCAATCGGCGACCCGGCGCTCAGCCTCCTCCAGCGTCTGCGCGACGAGGCGCACCGCTTCGGCGTGAACTACCATCGCCTGCTCCGCGACAAGGACCTCTTCGAGGGTTAAGCCGCTTCGGGGCGCTTGACCTTATCCCTGCTTGCCGGCCAGTTCTCCGAGGCCGAACATCGGCAGGAACATGCAGATGACGATGGTGCCGATCACGATGCCCATGACGACAATGACGATGGGCTCAATCAGCGAAGTGAGTCCCTTGACCTCGGTGTCCACTTCCTGATCGTAGAAGTCGGCAATTTTCGAAAGCATCACGTCCAGCGCGCCGGTTTCTTCTCCGACCGCGATCATCGAGGTCACCATGTTGGGGAAAATGCCCGATTTCTTGAGTGGGTCGGACAGATGACCGCCTTCGCGAATCGACTCGCGCGTAAGCAAAACCGCATCGGCGATGACCACGTTTCCAGCCGTCTGCGCGACCGTCTCCAGCGCCTGCATGATCGGCACACCCGACTTGATCAGCGTGCCCAACGTGCGCGTAAAGCGCGCGACCGCCACCTTTTTGAGGATCAGCCCGAAGATCGGCGCCCGTAATGTGTACCCGTCAATCACCTTCTGGCCCTTCGGCGTTTTGTAAAACCATTTAAAGAGGCGATACAAGCCATACGGAGCGGCGACGATCAGGTACCAGAATCTCTTCATTGCGTCCGACGCGTCGATCAGCATCTGGGTGGGCAATGGAAGCTCAGCGCCGAAACTCGCGAAAATGGTCTTGAACGTCGGGATGACGAAAATCATCAAGAAAACAGTGACGATGCCGCAGATAGAGAGCACGATCGCGGGGTACATCATCGCCGACTTCACCTTCGCCTTCAACGCCTCGGAACTCTCCAAATAGACGGTCAAGCGCTCCAAGATGGCGTCGAGAATGCCGCCCAATTCGCCGGCCTTGACCATCGATGTATACAAGTCGGGGAAAGCCTGGGGATGCTTCTTTAAGGCTTCTGAGATCGAAAGTCCCGCCTCAATGTCGCCCTTGACTGCCTGCAAGACTTCTTTGAAAGCCGGATTTTCCGCCTGGCTCTCGAGAATACCTAGGCTTTGGACGATGGGAACTCCCGCCCCGACGAGGGTGGATAGCTGCCGAGAGAATAGGACGAGATCGCGCGAACGCACTTCGCCTTTGCGCCGCGAAGCAATAAACGCCTTGATTTGGTCGAGCGGGCCGATAACTTTCTCGGCGATTTCCAGGACGACGAGCTTCTGCGCCCGGAGCTTATCGACAGCGCCCTTGCGCTCGTCAGCATCGACGACGCCCTCGAGAATGAGTCCCGCGGCCGTTTTCACCTTGTAGCTAAAGACGGGCATATGAGCTCCTCACGTCGACGGCGCCTGCACCGACATTTGTCTTTGCATCAGTCGCCGCAGATCTTCCGGATCCATTGAATGCGCGATCGCTTCCTGAAAGGTTATCTTTTTCTTGAAATAAAGATCGGCCAGGCTTTGGTTCATCGTCTGCATCCCGGTCTTTCCGCCGGTCTGAATGGCGACCTGGATTTGCTCGACTTTTTGCTCGCGGATTAGGTTTCGGATCGCCGCGTTCACCATCAGCGTTTCTGAGGCCAGCACCCGTCCCGTGCCGGAGATGTGGGTGAGCAGCTGTTGGCAAAGGACCGCCTGCAGCACAAACGAAAGTTGGACCCGCACCTGATCGAGTTGGTGCTGGGGAAAAACGTCGATGATGCGGTTGATCGTCTGCGCGCAATCCGTCGTGTGCAGGGTCGCAAAGACCAAGTGGCCCGTCTCCGCGATATTGAGCGCGGCGCTGATCGTCTCCAAATCCCGCAGCTCACCGATTAGGATCACGTCCGGATCCTGGCGGAGCACGCGCCGCAAGGCTGCTGCGAAGGTCTCGGTGTCGGAGCCGACTTCGCGTTGGTTGACGATAGATTTTTTATGGGTGTGGACGAATTCGATCGGGTCTTCGACCGTCATTATGTGACTGGCCCTGGTCTCGTTGAGGAAATCGATCATGCTGGCGATCGTCGTCGACTTTCCCGAACCGGTGGGTCCGGTGACGAGCACGAGCCCTTTCGGAAGTTTCATGATATCGAGAATCGCACGAGGAAGTCCGATCTCATCGAAGGTCTTGAACGAATTGGGAATTGAGCGCACCGCGGCCCCAACACAGCCAGATTGGCGGAACACGTTCATTCGTACTCGGCCGATTCCGCGGAGATTAAACGCCAGGTCCAACTCGTTGGCGGCCTCGAATTGCTGTTTCTGCAAATCATTGAGCAATGAATAAATCAGCGCTTCTGCACTTTCCTTGGTGAGTTTCTCGAAGGGGGTCGGCACGAGCTCCCCATCGACGCGCAGGATGGGAGGAGCGCCGGCGGTCATGTGCAAATCCGACGCCCCGCGCTCATGCATCAGCAAAAACAGCTCGCCCATTGAGACCATGATTAAGTTTCCGCCCCCTCAGGTGTCCGTGTCCGACGCCGTCACGCGCATCATTTCTTCTGCGGTCGTCGCTCCCGAGAGTAGCTTGCGGACTGCGCACATCCGCAGGGTCAACATCCCTTGTTTCATCGACTGCTCTTTCAAGGCCTTGGCCGACGCCCGATCCAAAATCATCTGACGGATCACGTCCGTGATTTCCATCACCTCGTAAAGGCCCGCGCGTCCCCGATACCCGGTGCCCGCGCAGTTGTCGCAGCCTTTACCTTTGTGCAGGACGACTTTCCCGGTGCCGCTCATTTGGAGTTGGGCCTCGGGAATGCCCAGCTTCATCAGCCAATCTTTCTCTACCTCATAAGGCCCCTTGCATTTCGGACAGATCGAACGAAGCAGCCGCTGCGCCTCGACCATAAGCAGCGCGGAACTGATCAAGAAGGGCTCGACACCCATCATGCCCAGGCGCGTGATCGTTTGGGACGTGTCATTGGTATGCAGCGTCGAGAATACGAGGTGGCCCGTCAGCGCGGCGTTGATTGCGATGGTCGCGGTTTCTTGGTCGCGGATCTCACCGACCATGATCACGTCAGGATCTTGCCGCAGGAAGGAGCGCAGCGCTGCCGCGAAGGTCAGCCCGACTTGGTTGTTGATCTGGACCTGGTTGATCCCGGTGAGCTGGTACTCGACGGGATCCTCGGCCGTCATGATATTGGTGTCGGGAGTGTTGAGATTGGCCAGCGCGGAGTAAAGCGTCGTGGACTTGCCCGAGCCCGTGGGGCCCGTCACGAGGGAGACGCCGTATGGCGCATCCATCGCCTTTTTGAATACCGCCATCGCCTCGGGCTCAAATCCCAACTGGGTCATCTGCACTTTCAAGCCCGAGGAGTCCAAGATGCGCATAACGATCTTCTCTCCCGGCGCGCACGGGAGCACGGATATGCGCATGTCGATTTCCTTACCTTCGATCTTGATGCGCAGGCGCCCGTCCTGGGGGAGGCGCTTTTCGGCGATGTTCAGGTTCGACATGATCTTGATGCGGGCGGCAATCGCGTTGTGAAACCGCTTCGGTGGAGAGGGCTGCTCGTGAAGCACGCCGTCGATTCGGTAGCGGATGCGCAGCGCCTTTGCGTAAGGCTCCAAGTGGATGTCCGATGCCTTGGCCTTGACTGCTCCGGCCATGATCAGGTTCACCATCTTGATGACGGGAGCATCGACGCCTTCGCGCGCGGCGATGTCGCTGACCTCGGTCAGCTCGTCGATCGCCTCGATGGTTTCGGCGGTCGAGAGGTCCTCCTCGGACTTCTTGATGATGCCCTCAAGAACCTCCTGCGACGTTGCCTGCAGGTAATATTTGTCGTGGGCCGCAATGATCTCGCTTTCTGACGCCAGACAGCCGATCACGTCGCAGCCGGTCAGCATCTTCAAATCGTCGAGCACCATCACGTCCAGGGGGTCAGCGATGGCAACCGTCAAGCGGTCCTTGCTTTTGTTGAACGGCATCAGCATCTTTTGACGGGCAATCGCTTCCGGCACCGCGGCAACGGCCTCTTCTGAAATCTCTCCGATGTTGGCCAGCGACACGTATGAAATTCCAGTCTTTTCCGCGAGAAATTGGAGTAGCTTGTCCTCACTCAGGATGCCCTTGTCGATGAGCAGAGTTCCCAGCTTGTCGGAGCCACCTTTTTGCGCCTCCAGCACCTCTTTGAGCTGACTGTCGGTGATTAACCCTTGTTCCACCAATAGGTCGGCCAGACGGCGTGACAGACCGAGCGAGATGGTATGAGGAGCATTTGCCACGATAAGACAAGGTTAAAGTCCAGGCCGGACTTTGTCAAGGCCGATTAGATGTCTGATTAGATGTCGGAATTAACGGTGTCCGGCATAAAACCGCCCTCATCCTGGGACGGTGGGCGGAGTTCGGATTCGCTCGGGAGAGGCAGCAGCGGAACGCGACCGGGGTGATCGTTGCGGCGAGTCCGTTGGGAAGCCCGCGGGGAAGTGATGCGGCGAGCCGCCGGCGACTTGTGTTTTGCGGCGGCGGGCCGCGCCTTTTTCGGAGCTTGTTTGACGTCGATTCCCCCCAGCATGTTTTTCGCGTCGAGATTTTTGCCGATCACGAACCCATGCTCCATATCGGCCTCGAATAAGTAATGCACGCCGGCCGCCCCGCGAGCAGACGGGGTGAAACGATATTCGACGAGATAGGTTTTATCGGACGTTTCGCTGGCACTCCAATCCTCCGAGCCGGCATCCGGAGTCGCCGTGTAGGAATACTGAAGCCATTGTCCAACGCTGCCGCGAGACCCGTCAAGCGGATACTCCTTCACCAGGGTGATGGCCGCATCACTATTGGCTTGCGCGGCCGCATGAGTTGATTCGATAGGTTCCTGCATCTGCGCCGGGGCTGGCGTCAGCGTCGGGATCTGCTCCGGCGTCGTCGGCGTGGGGTTCGACGGCGTCGCAGACGCGGATAGTCCTTCTGAGCCCGGTTCAGTTCCAATGCGCGACCGCCCATCGTCAAGCTCGGTCATCGGCTTAAAATCCTTGGGATGGCGCAGGAACACCATGAAAACTCCGGCTAACACCAAGACCACCGCAGAAATACCCAGCAAGAAAGTCCAACTGGTCCTGGTCTTGGGTCGATCATCGGTCGGCGGCGGTGCCGCCGGTTTAGCAAGGCGCGCGGGCACGGCTGGGGCCGGACGCACTGTCGCGCCAGGAGCGTTAAGGGTGGTGGGAACGTTTGGCGCGGCGGGAATAGCCGTATCGACGGTCGTCGCACCAAAATTGGCCCAAGACGAAGGCAGTTCCGGTTCTATCGATTCGGGCTTGCCGAATACCGGCGGAGGTTTTTCCCCAAAATTCAACGTCGCAGGTGGAGCGGGAACTGGGGAGGAGGTGAAGGTCGGCAGAGCTGTGGTCGGCGCCGGCTGCGGCTCGGGCACCGGCGCCACCGATGCCGCAGGCGCTTCGAATAGACCAGGTATGATGCGGCCGGGCGGCGTGACCTCGGCCAACGGCGGCGCCACGATAGGTTCGACCGCGGGTGGCGGGGATATAACCGGCGCGATCGCTTTGAGTTTCTCCTCGTTTAGGTTTGTTTGTTGCTCGGCAAGTCGCAATCCTTGGACCGGAACCACGACTTTCAAGTATCCCTTCACGAAGGCGGATTTCCATGAGCGCTGCGGCGCCGGTGGGGCCGATTCTCGAGGTTCCGTTGTCGCGAATGGGGCGGCGTTTCCGATCGCGGGCAACGGGTCTTGGACCCACTCGAACGGAGGCGGAGTTGTACCTCCCGCCGGCGGAACCGGCGGGATCGGGACTTGAATCAATTTGATCGGAGGGGATGCTTGCGACCTTGTCGGAGCGGAAACGATTTCCGCTGGCATGAGCGGCGGCACGGGAGCCTGGGGCGTCGGCGCGACGACTTGCGTCGACGACATTGCGGCCGCGGCTTGATCGATTGGAGCGAAGGCGAATGGGTCCGGTTGTACGACGACCGCCACTTGCGGCGCGGGGCTCACGGACGCCGGAGTTGCCGACGTGGGCGGTAGAATCGTCTCGCCTTGCGTCAGGCGTGAGACAAAATTCACCTGGCTGGACTGAATTTCGACGACTTTCTGATAAAGTCTTTCGAGCTGCTGCGATAAATCGGAAACTCGGTCCTGGACTCGCGCCAATTCAAGAGGATCAGCCGCGTGCGAGGCGCGCATCAAGCTGCCCAGCGGCTTTCTCGTCGGCCCGACGTCTTCGAATAAGGACCTTGCAATCGTGGGGAAATCGTTGTCGTCGATAAGTCCTGCCGTCTCGATCTGAAGATTGTCGAGAAGTGCGTACGACGTTGGGTCGTCGGCCACCGCCGACCCCCACGCGCGCTGGCTAAGCGCGAGGCCTTCCAGTTCGGCTATATCCCCCGCCGGACGCCAAGCGGAATCCGTCGCCGAGTCGCCGACCCCGACGAGGGTCGCCTCATCTAGTCCCGGAACACCCGCCATCGAATCCGCGTCGTAGGGACCCAGGATTCGGGAATTTTTATAAACCCAGTACTTCACGCCAGGAGGATACACCCCAGTTGTTACAAATTCAAGAGGTGGAAATACGGACCGCGGCGCGGGTACTTAGCCTTCGGCGCTGCCGCTGAACTCCCCGATGGTACTGAAATCGGGGCCGGGGTCGGTGTCCGCTTCCTTGTTCTCGAGTTGATTCTGGTACTCGATCGAGTACCGGCAGTAGGGAATCGCCTCGAGGCGGGCGCGGCTGATCGGGCGTTGGGTGGCTTCGCAAAGACCGTAGGTCTTTTTGTCGATTTTCCGAATTGCCGACTCGATCATGTCGAGAGTGGTGCGTTCATTATCCGAGAGCTCGAACAGCAGCTCCTTTTCAATGGATTGGCTGGCCTGGTCAACGGAATCGCCGTTGTCGACGCCTTCCTCAACCTGTTGCTTGCGCACGGTTTTGAGGATGTCATCGCGCATCTTCACCAAATCGGCACGAATATCCTTCAGCCTCGCGGGGGTCAGCCAGGCGAGCTCCTTGCCGCGGCTAACAGCTGCCTTCGGCACGGTTTTTTTAGGGGCGTGCTTCGCCTTGACGGCGCGGGAAACGGCTTTCTTCGCAACTTTCTTCGACATAACTCCTCCGGGGTGCGGCCGAAATCTTATATCTATGCTGGGCGCAACGCAAGGGCGGCGGCGACCCGCCAATCATAGCTTCAGGCCGAGCGGAACGCAAGCTAAATAATCGCGGCCTACGCCAGCGGAGCCGCCGCCTCGCGGAGACGCGCAATGACCTTATCCCGGCCCATGATCTCCATCATTAAGAACAGCGTCGGGCCCTCGGTGCGGCCCGTCAACGCCGCGCGCAACGGATGGAAGACCTGACCGGCCTTGAGCGCGCCCTCCTCGCAAAACTTGCGAATCTGCGCTTCCAAAGCCTTATCTTCGAAAGGGGCGAAATCTTTTAGCGCTTCCGCCAACCCCAGGAGAACGGCCTTGACACCGCTGCCCCCCAGGACCTTGTGCGCCTTCTCGGTGAGAGCAATCGGCTTGTAGAAGAACTCAATGAGCGCCGGTATCTCCGACAGTAGCTTGAACTTCTCGTGCTCAAGCGCGATCACGCGTTTGAAGTCGGGGCCGGGCAAGCCCACGAGACCCGCCTTCTCTAAAAAGGGCTTCGCAAGCTCGACCAATTGGTCGACAGGCGTCTGGCGTATATACTCGCCGTTCATCCACTGCAGCTTGACCGTATCGAAGGTGGCCGGACTTTTCTGGCAGCCGGCGAGGTCGAACTTAGCGATCAGGTCCTCGTCGGTGAACAGCTGCTGGGAATCCGAAGTCGACCAGCCCAGGAGTGCTAGGTAATTGCGCATCGTGTGCGGCAAATACCCCTGGTCGCGATACTCCAGCACCGACGTCGCGCCGTGGCGCTTCGACAGCTTCGAGCCGTCGGGCCCCAGGATCATCGAGAGATGCGCGAACACCGGCGGCGTCCAGCCCAACGCATAATAGATCTGGATTTGCGAAGGCGTGTTGGAGAGATGCTCGTCGCCGCGCGTCACGTGAGAGATTTCCATCAAGTGATCGTCGATCACGCAGCAGAAATTGTAGGTCGGTCCGTCGGTCGTCTTCCAAATGACCAGGTCCTGCAGGAGTTTATTCTCAAAGCTGACCTTGCCGCGGATGATGTCGTCGACCACCGTCACGCCCTCAGTCGGCATCTTGAAGCGAATGGAGAATTTCTTGCCCTGCGCCTCCGTCGCCGCGCGCTGCGCGTCGCTCAGGGACCGGCAGCGGCCGTCATAACGCGGCGGACGCTTTTCGAGCTGGGCCAAACGGCGCATCTCGTCGAGCTCTTCCTTCGTGCAATAACAGCGGTAGGCCTTTCCTTCCTTAATCAACTGATCGAGGGAACGCCGATAGATGGCGACGCGCTGCATCTGCGAATAGGGCGCGTACGGCCCGCGGTCGGTTTTTTCATCGATCGGTCCCTCGTCCCAATCCAGTCCCAGCCACTTGATCGAATCCAGGATCGCGGTGACGGAATCCGCGGTCGAACGGACTTCGTCCGTATCTTCAATACGCAAAATGAACTTTCCGCCGTGATTGCGGGCATATAGCCAGTTATAAAGCGTGGTTCGGGCACCGCCGATGTGCAGGAATCCGGTCGGAGATGGCGCGAAGCGAGTGCGTACCTTGGTCGTCATGCGATTGAGTTCTCCAATAATTCCTGAGCGTGTTTGCGGCTGGCGGACGTGGCGGCGCGGCCGCCCAACATCAGCGCGACGGCCTCGAGGCGCCGTTCCCCCTCCAAACGTTCCAACCGAACCCGCGTGCGGCCGGCGACGACTTCCTTCGAGACGTGGAACTGGGTTTGGGCATGGCAAGCGACCTGGGGGAGGTGGGTGACGCATAGGATTTGCCGGTTTTTTCCCAGGGCCGAAAGCTTTTCGCCGACCGCGACGGCCACTTCCCCGCCGATGCCCGCGTCGACCTCGTCGAAAACGAGGAGCGGAGTTTTATCGGCTTGGGCGAACGCGGTTTTAAGCGCCAACATGACGCGCGACAGCTCGCCGCCGGAGGCGACCGACTTCATCGGACGCGGAGGCTCTCCAGGATTGGCCGCCAAAAGGAACTCGACGGCGTCGGCCCCGGTGCGCGTCCAAGCGCCTTCCTCCATTTCCACCGAACAGCTGAACCGGGAATGCGGCATGCCCATCACGCGGATCTCCTTTAAGACGGTCGCGTCGAGTTTCTTGGCCGCTTTGACGCGCAATGCGTGGGCTTCTTCGCTGAGCGACGCCAACTCTTGTTCGGCTCGAGCCAACTCGCGCTTGGTTTCCTCGATGCGCGCGTCGGCGTTCTCGAGGCCGTTCACTTCAGCCGCGATCCGATCGCGTGAGGCCAGCACGTCGGCGAGAGTCAAACCGTGGCGTTTCTTCAGTCGCGACAACGTTTCCTGGCGGCTCAAGAGGACGTCAAGCGCCCCCGGATCGGCGGTCGCGCGATCGCGGTAATCGCCGACTTCGTGGGCGACGGCGTCGATCGAAATTCGGGCGGTCTCCAACTCGCTTAAGAGACGGCCCGCCGACGGATCGATTTTCGCCAGATCGCCCAATGACCGCTCCGCCTTCAAGAGATGCGACAGCGCCGCATTTTCCTCGGCGTAGAGAAGCTCATATGTCTGGTCGGCGAACGCGCGCAGGCGCTCCGCATTTTTCAGCCGCGGGAGACGCTCCTCGAGCTCTTCTTCCTCGCCCAGCTTCGGTTTGGCGGCGTCGATCTCGTCCATTTGGAAACGTAAAAGCTCGACCCGCCGGCGACGCTCTTCGTCGGACATTTGCGAGGCCGCCAGGCGCGCGTTCAGCGCAGCCCATCGGCCGTATGCCTCGGCCAACGCCCCGCGCTCCGCGTCCAAACCGGCATAGCGATCGAGCGTGTCAAGCTGCACGGCCGGCCGCATCAAAGCCTGGTGTTCGTTCTGCCCGTGAAAGTCGGCGAATTCCTCGGCCATCTGGGCAAGAGCTGCAACGGACGCGGGCTGCGCATTGATCGAAACGCGCGTCTTCCCCGTCGCATCGAGCTCGCGCCGCGCGATAACCGTCTTTGTCGAAATCTTAAATCGTTCGCGCAGCGCCGCCGGTAAATCCGTCGTATCAAACTCCCCCTCCACTTCCAACCGTGTTGCACCTGTGCGCAACCATGAAGATGACCCTCGTGAGCCAAGAAGAAATCCCAACGCCTCCAGCAAAATCGACTTCCCCGCTCCCGTTTCTCCCGTAAACGCAACGAAGCCGCGGGGTATTTCCAGTTCTATTCGCTCGACGACCGCGAAATTAACGACTTTCAACCGCCTTAACACGCCAAATCCTCGCAGGGACCGCCGCACGATCGATCCCCTTTCCGGACCGCACGGGATTGACCCGCGCGTAGCGGTCTTCGCCAAACAAATTCGCCACGCGCGCCCCCGCCGCCGACGGTCGCGCGTCGACCAAATCCGGGAAGGGAATCGATCGTCCGGCAACTCTTACTCCGCCTGTGCCCGTGTGAGCGTCCGCCGTTCATCGTTGTCCCCACTTCAGTTTTCGACGCAAAACCTCGAAGAAGGTGCGTCCTGGCGGAAGGAGGAGCCGCAGCGGAGTCTCCGCACGCCGAATCCGGACTTCGTCCCCGATCCCAAACTCGCATCCCGGACGGCCGTCGAGCGAGACCATAACGCCCGGAAGCGCTTCGGCGCGACGTCGGACGAGGTGGATGCTGAGCGGCAGGTGCGCAGGGACGATAAGAGGGCGCTGCGTCAACGTATGCGGACAAATCGGCGCAAGCAGCGTTACATCAAGCGCGGGATCGATGATCGGTCCCATCGCAGCCAATGCGTAGGCGGTCGATCCGGTCGGTGTGGCGATGATCAGGCCGTCGCCAAAGAAGTCCGCCACGAAGCGTTCGCCGGAACGGGTGGACAGCGTGATCGCTCTCGCCTGGTCGCCGCAGCGGATCACGCATTCGTTCAGCGCCAAGTCGGCGCCGTAAACGCGCTTGCCGCCGCGCATGACCTCGACGGACAGCATCGAGCGCTCCTCAATCTGATATTGCCCGGAAATCACCGCGTCCATTCGCCCGCGCAGTTCAGACGCCTCCGCGCCGGACAGGAAACCGAGCGTCCCGACATTGACCCCGAGAAGCGGGATACCGCGCGGGGCAACTTCGCGCGCGACGCGCAGCATGGTACCGTCACCCCCGAGTGCTATCGCCAGTTCCGACCGGCGCAGCGCGTCGGCGGCGGGGCGGCTGTCCGCGACGAAACATTTGACGCCACGCGCCGCCAGCAGGCTGCGCACCAGCTTTAGCGTCCGCATTGACTCCGCTTTCGCTTCGTTTCGGAAAATAATCGCCGAGCCGAACGCGCGGCGGAAATATTTTTTCGACGTGGACAAAGTCGCCATCGGTGGTGACCTCGAGAGCCGACGCCCGAGGACGCGCAATTATAGCAAAAGGCCCCGTCCCGCTCTGGATCCGCGGACCGCGGTGGTCGCCGACGGAAATCGCGGTTTTTCCGAGGCGGATAGTCATGATCCGTCCGACGATCGTACGTTCGATTGGTGCTGCTCCGATGGCGACCGCCGCGCGATGAACCGAAGAGTCCGGCTTTTGCGGCCCCACGTACCACGCGGGCCCCCCGAAGAACCTGACCAAAGCGTTCCCCGGAACACGCGCCAAGAACACGACTTCCACGGCGGGCGGGCGCGAAAATAACCGGACCGCAGCAAATATTCCAAATCCCGCGCACGCCAAAGCCGCCGAAAAACGGCGTTTCGGCCACATCAGTCCCGCTCCACAGATAAATGCGTACGCCGCGATCTCGGAGGTCCGCCACGGCCGAAGTTCGACCGCGGCCCACGATGGGGCCGCGGCCCGCGCGCAAACCGCGCTGAAAGCCGTTAGCCCGGCATCAGCGACTTTCGCAGCCCAGGGAGCTGCGGCGGGGAGCCAAGCGTCGCTAAACCAGATGGCGCCGCCGGCGCCGATTAGATATGCGGCGATCGGTACCAATGCCAGATTCGCCAACGGCCCAATAACCGACGCGCGGCGGAATGTCGCGGCATACAGCGGCCATAACGCCCCCGCGATCGCAAGGTTAATGCCCATCACCGTCCACGTTGCACGGCCCACTCGCGGCCAGGACCTTGGCGCGGAGCGCTCCAATTGTCGCGCGACTGCAAGCAGGGCGGCGGTCCCGCCGAAGCTCATCCAAAATCCCGTCCCTAACGCCGCCGTCGGCTCGTACGCGATGATTAGCGCCGCGGCCAGAGTCAACGTCGCTGATGGGGTCGTCGGTCGGTCCAAACTTCTCGCAGCTATACCCGCCGCCAGCATCAGCCAAGAGCGCACGCTGGGCGGATCGGCTCCGGCCATCAGCGCGTAGAAACCCGCCGCCAGCGCGGCGCCCGCTGCGCGCCATCCGGGCCGCCAACCCAGCCATAATCCTGCCCATGCGGCGGCTCCCGCGACGAATCCAACTTTAAGGCCTGACACCACGAGCAAATGCGCTCCCCCGGAATCGCGCACCGCGTGCGATTCCTCTCGGGTGAGGCTTCCCGCGTCGCCCAGGACCAGCGCGGCTAATAGCGCTGCCTGACGCGGCTCCAAACGCTTGCGAAAACTCTCTTCGGCCGCGAACCGAGCTCGCTGCGCAAGGTCATGCGCCCACCAACGCCAGGGCGGCATTGCCGTGGACAAAACCACCGTCTCGGCGCGCAGCACCCATTGCGCGCCCGCCGAGCGCACTCGCGTCTCTTCGTCATCATCGCCCGGATCCCGCGGCCGTCGCGGCAGTCGCAGTCGCCCCGTGACGACCAGCTCCCGGCCGGGAACGAAATCCTCGGGATTGGCCTCATGCGGAAGCCAGAACTGAGCACGTTCGGACCTCCCCACCCGCTCAAATTCGAACAGCGTCCTCCAGCCCTGCCGCGTGCGTCGCGCGGGCCCTACTAATCGGCCCGCTAATTCTTTCGAATCCTGGGAATAAGCCACGGTACGCGCCCGCGCTCGCTCAGCATAAAATGCGCCGCCCACCGCAACGGCGGCGAGCCAAAAAAGCGGACGTCGAAAAACCATGCCGCCATACGCGACATCGATCATTAAAGTTCCTTGTGGAACTATTGGCCCTATTGAGACGTATGCCTACCGGCACGTCTCAGAATTAGTCCAAAAAATATTTCACTATTGATATGTCTATACATTCGTATTACAATATGATCATTCGCTGGGCGCCCTCCAAAAGTACCCAGCTGAAGCAGACTCGCGGAGTATCGTTTGAGGAAATTATCCATGAGGAGTTTATCGCTGTAAAAAGGCACCCAAGCCGGGTCAACCAAAATATTCTGCTGTTCAAATTCAAGAACTATATCTGGGTTGTCCCTTATGTCGAGCGTGAGAAAGAAATCTTCTTAAAAACCGCATTTCCCAGCCGTAAATACACAAAAATGTGGCGGGATGGACAGTTCCCATGAAAAAAATCAAATTAAACCGCACTGAGAGAAAAATCGAGGCTGCGCTTCTGAGGGGCGAGTACCGCCCTGTAAGACAAGCCGAGTTCGAGGAAATTGCTCAGGCGATAGCGCGGCGCAGAAAGGATACGGTCTTAAACATCCGTGTGAATAGCCAAGACCTGACCAGCATCAAGCAAAAGGCTAAACATCTCGGCATACCCTACCAGACGCTAATTTCTGAACTTCTTCATCACTACGCGATCTAACCTAATGACGATGCGAACCAGATGGACCCTCGGGGTTTTCCTCTCCGCGCTTTTCGTACGCACGCTCGTTAAGGGGGGCGATTACCGGAGCCCTTCTGTTTACATTTCTCGGGATGCATTCGGCTTTGGCGAGTGAATTGGAACCGTGTACCGTGTTTATGACGGGGTCTCCGGAAATGGGAATTTCTCCTGTCCGACGGTATTCGAGCTGAAGGACGGCGCCGCACGCATTGGGGGCAATGACGTGCCCCTTAAATTCCTGCGCAAGTACTTCCAAACGAAGCCCGCCCCGATACCGTTTTCTTAAACGCGTAAACGGTATGATACCGGCGTGAGCGTGCAAGTGCTGCGCCAAGAGCAGATCATCCGCCGGTCGCGAGCCGAGGTGTTCGGGTTCTTCTCGCGGCCGGAGAACCTCGCCAAAGTAACCCCGCCACGGCTGGGCTTTGAGCTTTTGACGCCCTCGCCCATCACGATGAAGGAAGCGGCCATAATCGACTACCGGATTCATCTTCTGGGGGCGCCGGTGCGCTGGCGCACGATGATCACCTCGTTCGATCCACCGCACGGATTCGTCGACACCCAACTGACGGGCCCCTATTCGTTCTGGCATCATACCCACGAGTTCGAAGAAGTTCCGGAGGGCACGCTCGTGCGCGACACGGTGCGCTACGCACTGCCACTGGGGGGCCTGGGTCGGCTGGTCGCCGGAGCCTGGGTGGAAGCCGATCTTGCAAACATTTTCCGCTATCGTCGCAAGGCAGTAGCCTCCCTATTCCCGGATGACGCCAATTTTAAGGAGAAAGCCATGAACATCGTTCTCGCCGGCGGCACGGGATTTATAGGAGCGGCGTTAATCGACGCGCTCGTCGCTCGCGGCGATAAGGTGACCCTGCTGACGCGCCATCCTGACGCGGCGCGCTCGCGCTGGGGAGCGAAAATTACGCCGCTCACATGGGACGCGAAGAATTCCGGCGATTGGGTAAAGGCGCTCGAGGGGGCGGACGCCGTCATCAATCTCTGCGGCGAAAACATCGCGGGCGGCCGCTGGACCCCGGCGCGCAAGCTCGCGCTGATCAAGAGTCGCGTCGACTCGACTCGCGCTCTGGTCGCAGCACTCTCCACCACGACGAAGCGCACGGCGACCCTGATCAACGCGTCGGCCGTGGGATTTTATGGCAACGCGCCCGACGGCGACTCGACCGAGTCCGCGTCGCAGGGACGCGATTTTTTGGCCGCGCTTTGCGGTCAGTGGGAACGCGAAGCCTTGGCTGCCGAGCCTCTCGGGTTGCGCGTGGTGCTCGCGCGCATTGGAATCGTTCTAGAAGAAGACGGCGGGGCGCTGGCCAAGATGGCTCTTCCTTTCAAGATGTTCGCCGGCGGGCGGATCGGCTCCGGCAAACAAGGATTTCCCTGGATACACCGCGACGACGTGGTCGGTGCGATCTTGTTCACCCTCGACTCGTCGCGCCTAACGGGTCCCGTGAACCTCACCGGGCCGGCCTTTGTCGACAACGCGCAGTTCTCCGCGGCGCTGGGCCGGGCCCTGCATCGGCCGTCCTGGGCTCCGGCGCCCGCCTTCGCGATCCGCGCGGTCTTGGGCGAAATGGCCGACATGCTCCTCGGCGGCCAACGCGCCGCCCCCAAAAAGCTTTTAGACGCCGGTTACCAATTCAAATACCCGACGCCCGATGCGGCATTGACAGCGATTTATCAGTGAAAGCGCGGCTCGCCGTCGGACTGATGTCGGGAACCTCGGCCGACGGGGTCACGGCGGCGCTTGTGTCCGTATCGCCTCGCGCGGTGGACGTCAGGCGCTACGGCACCACGCCGTACCCGGCATCTTTGAAACGAATGATTTTAGACGCGCCGGCGCTGCGCACAGCCGAAATATCCCGTTTGAATTTCGCGCTCGGCGAGATTTTTGCCTCAGCGGCACGGCGCATCGCGCGCGGCGCTCACCCCACTGTCATCGGGGCGCACGGCCAGACAGTTTGGCACGGGCCCGACGCGTCCCCGCCGAATACCCTGCAAATCGGCGAACCCGCAGTGATCGCGGAACGTACTGGGTTGACGGTCGTCGCCGATTTCCGGCCTAGTGACATGGCCGCAGGCGGCCAAGGCGCGCCGCTGGTTCCGGCCTTCGATCTTTTTTTATATGGGGCGGGACCGCTAAAGGCAATCGTAAATATCGGCGGCATCGCCAACACATCGATCGTCGGCGGCCGCAAGCTTTGGTCGGCATTCGACACCGGACCGGGAAACGCCTTAATGGACGAAGCCGTGCGCCGCGCGACGAAAGGGCGGTCAGACGTGGACCTGGGGGGTCGCCTTTCCGCGCGCGGACGCGTCGACGAAAAACTCCTCCGGCGTTTGCTGTCGCACGCATACTTTCGCAAGTCGCCGCCTAAATCGCTCGACCGCAGCGCTTTTGGACCTGCTCTTCTCGACCGTCATTTTCCCCGTATTACCACGCAAAAACTGCCCGACGCCCTCGCCACGCTCGCGGAGCTCACCGCCCGTTCGCTTTGGTGCGGGATTGTCGAAAACTCCCCTCGCCCGGTGACCCAGGTAGTCGTCTCCGGGGGCGGGGCGCTGAACGCGCACCTAATGCGCCGCCTGAAAACGCTGTTCTCGCCGATTCCCGTCAAAACAACGACTGAACTCGGCCTGCCCGTAATGGCTAAGGAGGCCGCCTGCTTCGCTTGGCTTGCGGCCTGCGTCATCGACGGCCGCCCCAACCATTGTCCCGCCGCCACCGGCGCCCGCGGACCACGTATTTTGGGCAAAATCGTGCCTGGCACGACCTGGCCGCAACGGGCCTAAAACGACGTAGGCCCTTTGAGTTTTTAGCGCACCCCCAATGGCCCTCCTGGATGATCTCCGCCGGGCTTACAATACAGAGGACGGCGGCGCTCGTCGATCCAGC